>JABDJV010000007.1 GCA_013003295.1 Pyrinomonadaceae bacterium
GCACGGACGGGATCGATCGTGAGTTTTCTGCTCGCGGCGTCAAAAGTATTTGTTCGGAGCATGTCCTGCATCTGCTGGCGAACAGCCGCTTTATCCTTTGATTCGAGGGATGCATAATCTTTTCCGAGTTCTTTGTTAGAGAGGCTATCCAATACGTAAACGGCTTCCCGATGCAGGTAATCCGCGGTCCAGTCGGGCGCAACATAACTTCCGTGTCCCCAGATGGAGCCGACTTGCATTCCGCCCAACGCCTGCCAAACGTTTTGCCCGTTTGAGATCTCCCCCTCGGCGATCAGAACCTTTCCATCGGTGGTTACGACTTGCGTTGGTATCGGCGGTGCCTCACGGAATATCTCCGTTCCGATCCAAAGAAGGGTTGCGAACGACATCACAAAAATAAATCCGAACAATATCCAAAGATTTTTCATTTTTTATCTCGCTAGTTTATGATTGATCCTGCTTAAATTTTGTTACTAAGATACGCAGTCCGGGTTTTGCGATCACCTCGTGCGGTACGTTGGCTTCGAGCGTGATCAGCGTTCCGGTTTCTAGTATTTGCTCCTCTTGTAGTTCTTCTCCGGCCAAGAAAACACCTTTGCCGGCCAGGCACAAAACAGTGATCGGCTCGGCTGCTTTGTGTTTTGGCAATACTGCCTCACCTGAAAGCGTAACCTCCATGATTTGTCGTCGCACACCATTAAAAAGCTGTCGCGCGTTTTTATTCTCGACTGCGCTGATCTCGCCGCCGAGCTCCAGGGTCCCGATAAATTCAATGTTTTGCATAAGATAATGTAAAAAAAAAACGAGTCTATTAGAATCTTTCCGAAAAAAATATGATTTCAGTCATATTTAGAAAATAATTTGTAGTGGAAAATAAAGTAAATTAGAATTGCCGCATAGCAAAAATGCGCGATTCTTGGAAAGATCCAAAAGGAAGGGATTGATGGGCGAACAAAAAGTCTCTACTACGGGAGACGAAAAACAAGCACGTGATTTCACGAAAGCAGTATTAAATGACCTCCGCGCTTTTGAGATAATGCTGGAAAAAGGTGAGTTTGAAGAAGATGTGAAACGGATCGGAGCTGAACAAGAGATGTTTCTCGTGGATTCAACGATGGCCCCTTCGCTCTCGGCTCTAAAAATTCTGGAAGACGCAAACGACGAACGGCTGACAACGGAAATTGGGCTGTTTAACCTGGAAGCCAATCTTAGTCCTCTGGATTTTACCGGGGATTGCCTGAGCCGTATGGAGTCAGAGCTCGTTGAGATCCTTGGAATCGTTTCAAAATCAGCTAAGAAATTTGATTCGGATCTGGTCCTGACCGGAATACTTCCGACGATACGGCATTCAGATCTGGCTCTGGAGAGTATAACTCCAATGCCGAGATATTATGAGCTCAACCGGATATTGACGGAATTGCACGGCACTGACCGAAACATTCTCATAAAGGGCCTGGACGAATTGAATCTCCATCTCAAAGATGCGTTTGTCGAGATTTGCAACACGAGCTTTCAGATTCATCTACAGGTTCCGATCAAAGATTTTGCTAATTACTACAATTGGTCCCAGGCCGTTTCCGGTCCGGTTCTGGCGAGTGCGGTCAATTCGCCGATACTTTTGGGCCACCGTTTATGGAACGAAACTCGAGTGGCGCTATTTAAACGGGCCGTTGACGCCCGCTCACCCGCTCATCAGGCACGGAGCCAGCCGGCACGCGTAAATTTTGGCGACGATTGGGTTAGCGAATCGATTCTTGAGATCCTGCGGGAGGATGTTGCTCGTTTTCGGATCATTCTGACGCGGGAGCTTAGTCAGGATTCTCTTGAAGTTTTGGATAAAGGCGGAGTACCGAAACTCTCCGCCTGGCAGATGCACAACGGAACCATCTGGCGTTGGAACAGGGTTTGTTACGGCATCTTGTACAATCGGCCGAGCCTTCGAATCGAGGCAAGATATCTTCCCTCGGGGCCGACCGTACTTGATGAAATAGCCAATTCAGCGTTCTTCCTTGGATTGATGACTGCCTTACCAAAGGAGTTTGGCGACGTAAGGGAAGTACTTTCATTTGATGACGCGAAGAACAATTTTTTCGGTGCCTCGCGGTTTGGAATTAACAGCCAAATGGCATGGCTCGGAAAGAAAACCTACCGGGCAAAGAGCCTGATCCTGAAGGAGCTGTTGCCGCGCGCCGAAGAGGGATTAAGCGAAGTTGGAATTGACAGCAAGGACATTGAGACATACTTGGGCGTTATCAGAGAACGAGTTAAAGCCGAACGTACGGGAGCAAAATGGGTGCTCGAATCGCTTGAGGAAATGGATGAAGGCTGCAAACAAAATGTACGTATGCGCACGCTGGTTGCTGAAATGAAAGCCAATCAAAAGGAAAATATACCGGTTCACAAATGGGAACTTGCGGAAGTTACCGAGGAGACTGACTGGATCGATAATTACCGGACGATCGAGCAGTTTATGTCCACTGATCTGTTTACCGTAAGACCTGAGGACGTAATTGATCTCGCTGCAAGTATGATGGATTGGAAGCATATTCGTCATGTCCCGGTTGAGGACGACACGGGCAATCTCGTCGGGATAATCTCGCACCGGGATTTCCTTGATTTGATCGGAAAGGGAAATAGCGATCCAATGGGACAGATCGTTGTGAAAGATGTGATGAAAACGGATTTGATCACCGCGCCGCCGGAGACTTCTACGATAGATGCCCTTAAGGTAATGAAAGAGAAGAACGTCGGCTCCCTGCCGGTCATCCGTGATGGGAAGCTGGTTGGGCTGGTAACGACGTATGATTTTCTGACGGTTTCAACGAAATTGTTTGAAGAACGCCTGAAAAATATTGAATAGAAAAGCGTGAAAAGCTTCTATTTATGACGCATCCGGATAGGTTGCGTCTTTGTTTTTCTAAGATCATTGTCGCCGGATTGAAGGAATAAAACTAAAACCTGGAATAATTGGCGGTGTGGTAGGGTATTCAATAATAGTTCAATTAATCAAAAATAAGAGGAGTCGAATATGAAGAACCGAAGGAAGATCGCTTCAGTCGCTGCGATTGTTTTGTTTGTTATGCTGCTGGCAGTTGTTTTTTCACTGAGCACAGTATTTGAGCGGTCCGTCGTTGCTCAGAACACTTCGAAGGCCGTGACGCCCTCACCGACTCCCGAATTCGATCAGGAAGCGGCGCTGGCAAAATTGCGTGAGCGAATAAAAGGAAAGGAGAAATTGCCGGCTGAAGAAGTTTTCAAGAATATTAAAAACTTTAAGGGCGTTCCCGCCGGGAGGTTGCTGGCAATAATGAGATTTGGCTACGCGCGCTCCCTTGGCGTGGATTGCACGCATTGTCATGTCCCCGGAAAATGGGCGTCAGAAGAAAAGAAGACCAAGCAGATCGCCCGCGATATGCATAAGATGGCAGGTGCGATCAATGGCGAACTGCTAAAGAATATGGAGAGTTTGGGCGGCAGGCAGGCGATCGTTAACTGCACTACTTGTCACAGGGGAGAGGTAAAACCGGCAACGAATTTGCCGCGGCCGAAACCAAATTCGGAGTAAATAACAGCACCGGACCGAGGTACAAAACGCCACCGAAATAACAGCGATGAAAAAGTTACTTTTTTTGATTCTTTTTAAGATCGTGGCATTGTCCGGACATGTGTATCCCGCTCCTGCCGGCGTAAGTCCCTTCGCATCAAATGGAACATATGCGTTTACAAACGTTAGTGTGATACCGATGGACCGGAAACGGATCCTGCGAAACCGCACCGTTATTGTCCGCGACGGAGTTATCACTAAGATCACAAAGAGCAAGAAAATGCCAAAGGGAGCAATCGTGATCGACGGAACGGGAAAGTACCTGCTGCCCGGTTTTATCGATATGCATACGCATCTTTTTTCGGATTATGAGTTTCCGGACTCGCTGGCCGAGGATGAACTCAAAATAATGGTCGCCAACGGGGTTACGACTACGCGCCTAATGATCGGTGTCCCCGAGCACCTCGAGTTGCGCGCAAGATCTGCCGCAGGTGAGATACTGGCGCCAACGATCTATGCCGCCAGTCCGCAGTTTGCGGGACGTTCATTTGGCGATATCTATAACGGATATGTTGTTGCAAATGAAAAGCAGGCGCGCGAATCCGTGCGCAAAGCCAAGGCAGCCGGATACGATTTTATCAAGCTGACTTTTTGGATCTCCCGTACCGTTTACGATGCGGTCATCGATGAAGCGGGGAAGAATAACATCCGTGTTATCGGGCACGTAGATGCACAAGTCGGGATCGACAGAGTTTTTGAGACCGGGCAGCAGATCGAGCATCTTGACGGCTACTTTGAGGCGCTGATCCCGAAGAGCTCTGGGTCAAAAATTTCAACCTCGGGCGTAAACGTCTGGAATCCAAAGGTTTGGGAGAGTATTGATTTGCTGGATGAAACAAAGATCCCCGAACTCGCCGAAAAATCGGTCAAAGCCAATCCATACAGCGTTCCGACCCTGACGTTTCTGAAACTGGCGTTTGGCGTCGGGCAAACCGACCGGGAGATAGCGTCGCGGCCGGATTACCGGTTTTTACCAAAAAGGATCCGGGACGAGATGGCCGGACCCCGAAATGCCTTTTGGAGCAAGGCAAGGAATCCGGGTGAAAAGCGGCGGATGCGGTATGTCGAGCTGCGAAACAAGATCACTAAAGCGCTTCACGATGCAGGAGGCAAGATCCTGGCCGGTTCTGATGCGCCCGAGTGGTTTTTGCTTTATGGCTTTACCCTTCACCGCGAACTCGAGAGTTTATCGCAGGCAGGGCTCTCAAACTACGCGGTTTTAGAATCAACCACCCGAAACCCGGCAGAATTTTTTGGCGCGATCGATAAATTTGGAACTGTCGAAAAGGGCAAACGGGCGGATCTCGTTCTGCTTGAGTCAAACCCTTTGGCCAACATCGCCAACACTAAAAAGATCGCCGGCGTAATGGTCAAAGGAAACTGGTTGCCGAAAGATGAGATCGATAAAATGCTCGATGAAATCGCGCCGAAATTTCAAACGGCGTTTGATAAATAAATTGCCATAAACGTTAATCCGGCAATAATACCCTTACGTCATAAATTCGGTCGGTTTCGATGTCGCCGATCATATTTTCATCCAATAGCTCATCATTTAAGTAAATCGTTGTTTGCGAAACTCCTTTGCCTCTTTTGTAAGAAATATTAAAAGTCGAGCCGCGAAATTGCCTCGTGATCTTCGCACTCCGCCATTCCTTTGGAAGTAGCGGTTTTATCGTCAACCCGTCACGACTTCCTTGCACACCAAACAGACCATCGATTAATGAGCGGTAAAACCAACTCACGGTTCCGGTATTAAGCAGCTGGCTTGAGCGTCCGGCCACAGCCGGAAATTGATGAAAAGCCCCGCGATAATAATTTGGAATAAAAACCGGCATTTGTCCGCGCCGGAGGTAATCTTCCTTTTCGGGGCCGGGGATCATTTGCCGGAGAATTTTGAAAGCGCGGTCGGATTCACCGATCTGGTAAAGTCCGTAAATATAGAACGCCGCGGCGTGATTATAAACCGAACCGTTTTCGGCTGTGCCCGGATGTTTTTGTGTAACGCGTCCAATATCCTCACGCATTTTGGTAAACGAAGGTGCCAACATCATTACGCCGTAGGGGGTTTCCAACTGCTCTTCGACCGATCTTATTATCTTTGCTGATTGTTCATCATCCAGGCAATCAGCCAAAAATGCCCAGCTTTGCGGGTTTAAGAAGATCCGTCCTTCATTATCCATGCTTGTTCCGAAGACGATATTGTCATCGGTAATTCCGCGGGCAAACCAATTTCCATCCCATAGATGTTTGTTCACCGCCTGGCTGATCTCTTCCGCTTTTTGTCCAAATTCTTTAGCGAGAACCAATTCATCTTGCTCAGCGCAAAGGTTTGCCCAAATTTTGAGAGCATAGATCGTCGCTATCGAGAGCCAGCCCGAAACGCCCTTGCCTTTGAAACCGACCATGTTCATCGGATCACACCAATCTCCCTGGGCGATAAAATTCAACCCCCGCTCATCGCGGTCGTTCATCAACCAACGCATTGCGTCACAAACACACTCAAATACCGTTTTAATGTCTCCGCCAGCTACATTTTTCACAGACTCTCGAAGCAACTCATAGTCACTTGTTTCGTCAAGGTATGCTTTAAGGCAGACCGCTAACCAAACCGAATGATCCGTGTGGGGAACCTGGTTTATATATTTAAGTTCGGAGGATTTATTGAGAAGAATTCCATCGGGCAGGGCTCCGTTTTTTTTCTGCTGACTTAATGCGTGCAGAAAGTTTCTGCGAGCGGCATCGGGCTTGAAATATGCCAATCCCATCGTATCCTGAAGATAATTTCGTGTTTGCGGATCGGTCGTCAAACGGTTCAATTCACCGTGATAAAAAACTTGCCGATTCAGCCAATTGTTTACGAAATTATCAAACTCCGGGTCTGGTGTTTCGATTTTCAGGCAGCCTTTTCCTTCATCAAGATAATTTGTGTACTCTCGCAAGGCGGTTTCAAACTTGTTTGAAGAAAGATATTTGTCTCTGAGTTTGGATATTTCAGAATCATTCTTTGCCGGTCCGAAAATAAATCGATTTTCCGCGGATTCCCCGGGTTCAAGTGAATTGCGGTATTGGAAAACGGCGGCCGGTGTTTCGTAAAGTGCTTCGCCATTTTTAAGGCTGTTGCGCCCAACGGCGTCAGGTCTATTTAGTCCGCCTTCGCCTTCAAAATGTTCGCGCCGGGTTTCATAGGAGTCCGGCTTCGTTTTGCACAAAAAGAATGTTTTGTCCTTCAAATTCTTGATCAAAGGATAATCTTCTAGTTTTTGATAGGGCGTAATACAGGATGCGACGATTCCGCCGAGCTTTTCGCTGAAAACAGCGGACTGATTCATCCAACTCATATAGCCTATTGTGAAATACGGATAGACACTAATTCTGCGGTTTTGGCCGCATTTATTTTGGATTTTCAGCTGCCATAATTCTACCGCATCATCCATCGGCAAGCTCAGGTTTAAGATGACTTCAATACCTTTATGATTGACACGCCACTCGATGTCGCTTTTTCCAACAGAAAAAAGAAAGCTATCGGATTTTTGTTTGACCGGTTCGTAGGGAACTGAAAAAATCTCACCGTTGTCCTCATCCTTCACGTAAACAAAACGCCCCGGATGATGCGAGTAAAATGCTTGCTCCGGCTGCATAAAGGTTTTGGCTTCCAAATTCGGAGCATAAGAATACTTCGAGGGTTCGGGTTGAAGATGTTGGGCGACGGCAAATCCACGGCAATTCACCTGAATTAGCATTTCCTTATTCCACAAATAACCTGACGCACGCGGCATTGCGGTCGGAGTATTCAATTCGTAACGCTCGCCATTTTCGCTTGGATTCAACATTGGTAAGATAAAATGTTCCTGACTCTTAAGTTTTCTCTTCCCGCTCGCTGAGTTCCAGTTGGATCTTTTCCAACTGCTCACCTGAAAGCGAATAGAAACTTATGACAAATACTGCGATCAATGCGAATGCACCGGGAACAACCGTTTGCAGAAGTGCGATTCCGTTTTGGGAAGCTCCGGTTTGGGCCTCGTTTGCGACGTAGCCGATTGCTGCGAGAACCCAGAGCATCCCGGCTGAGCCCAGAGCGCCCCCCAATTTCTGCGAAAATGTTGCTGCCGAAAATGTCATTGCTGTTGCGCGGTTGCCGTTTTTCCATTCGTTGTAGTCGGCCGTATCGGCATACATAGACCATGTCAGGGGCGATTTCGGTCCAAGTGCCAAACTGATCAAGATATTTAACCCAAACATTGTCCAGATCATATCTTTTGGTACGAAGTAAAACGCGATCGATAAAATACCGACGATGCTCATCAGGATCATCAGTAATTTCGTTTTATCGACGAAGCGCGTCATTACCGGTGCGAGTAAGGCGCCGGCGGCATACGCGATCATCTGCCAGAAGAGATAATTCGAAAGAAATTCGGGCCGCTCTACATAATAATAGAAATAATAATAGGCCGAACCCGCCCGCATCGTGATCGTCATCATGATTATCATCGCCAAGGCAAAAAGGATGAGCCATGGTTTGTTTCCGAGAAGTTCGCGGATGTCCTCTAGTGGGTTGGTTTTTTGCTTTGGTGGCGGGGCGATGCGTTCTTTGGTAGAGACAAAGGTTATTACAAAAATAATCGCGGCGAGCACACCATAGAAGATCATCGTGTATTGCCAACCTTTCGCATCATTTCCTTTGCCAAAGAACTCGACGAGCGGCAAAGTAAATTTATTGACCAGCGCTCCGCACGTAAAAGCAAACAGGAAACGGATGCTGATCAGCGTTGTTCGTTCCTGACTTATCGCTGTCATCACGCCCGAAAGTGCTGAATACGGCGTACTCAGAATGGTATAGATCAGCATCATTAAGGAATACGTAATATATGCCCAAATGATCTTGCCGCCTTCATCGAGATTTGGAGTCGTAAACGTCAGAACTGCCGCCGCGGCCATTGGAACTCCGGCCCAAAGCAAATAGGGCCTGAATTTGCCGAAACGGGTTTTAGTCCGATCTGCAATAGCTCCCATCGCCGGATCGGTAAATGCGTCGATGATCTTCGTGACAAAAAGCATCGTTCCTGCAGCTGCTGCATTTATACCGAAAGTGTCCGTATAAAACGCTGCCAGGAAAGATGCGATCGTCGTCCAATAGAGGTTAAATCCAGCATCGCCCAGCCCATAGCCCAATTTTTCGCGGAGCCCTAATTTTGACAAACGATCATTTGAGTTTTGCACAGTATTTACAAGTTTGTTTGATTTGCTATAAAGCAAAACAGCCTTTCGTAAGGTTGTCAAACAAAGTCTTGAAATTTGCATTCGACCTATTCCCGTTTTTGATTATATTTTCCGGAACATGCACAAATAAACCTTATTCTCATTTATCACGTAACATTTTAAAAAACTAACAATTTAAAATTATGAATCGATCAACACTTGCTGCAGTTTTTCTACTGAGTCTTACAACATTGGTCCTTGGACAATCCGATCCCGAAGGAGTATTTATCAGCAACGAGTGTCAAGAATCAGCCGTGATAAGATGATTCTTCAAGAGGTGAATTTATGGATAGAAGAGAGTGGCTGAAAAAATTTGGTGGCGCAAGTGCTTTGTTTTTAGCGTCGCCGTCTTTGATGAGTTGCCGAGATAGGGCAAATCTTGAAATTAGAAAACAGACGGTAGTAGGGACTAATCCGAAGTTTGCGAAAGTAGCGTTTGTAAAAACATCGAATCGCGCGGAAGGTGTGAAGCGCGGGATCGAGCTATTGAAGTTTCGGGATGAGTTTAAGGAGAAAAATCTTTTCATCAAGCCGAATTACAATAGCGCCCACGAAACGCCCGGCTCCACGCACAACGACATCTTGCGCACGACGATGGACGAATTGCGGGAACTCAACGCAGAGAGCTTTACGATCGGCGATAGAAGCGGCATGGGTGACACAAATGCGGTGATGCGTGAGAAAGATATTTTCGCCATCGCCAAAGACGCGAAAGCAAAAACGATTGTGTTTGATGATTTGAAGGAAGAGGATTGGGAGGCGATCCAATATAAAAACAGCCATTGGCAAAAAGGATTTGCGATTCCGAAACCAGTTCTGAAGGCTGATTCGGTTGTAAATCTATGCTGTCTGAAAACCCATCAATACGGCGGGCACTTTACTCTCAGCCTAAAAAATTCGGTTGGGCTTGCGGCGAAGCGTGTCCCAAATAACAGCTACAATTTTATGAGCGAACTCCATTCCTCCCGAAACCAGCGCCGCATGATCGCGGAGATAAATGCGGCATATAAACCGTCATTGGTTGTACTGGACGGCGTTGAAGCATTTACCGATGGCGGACCGCACCGGGGAACAACAGTTAAATCGGAAGTCGTTTTGGTTGGGACAGACAGAGTTGCTATTGACGCGATCGGGGTTGCCATATTGAGACACTTCGGCACTACGTCTGAAGTGCAAAAAGGGAAGATCTTTGAGCAGGAACAAATTGCTCAAGCAGTGAAATTGGGAGTCGGGATAAGCAGTCCCGAAAAGATCGAGTTTCTAACCGATGATAAAGAAAGCGCCGACTATGTGAACTCCATTAAGAAACAGTTTGTTTAGATAATTAGAAATTAAACGCGTTTGATCAGAGAACGATATGAATATCAAATTTTTCAGGCCAGGATTTTCGTCAGTTACGACTCTCGTTGTTTTATGTTTCCTTGTTTTATCGATCGAAACTTACTCACAGATATTACCTTTCGATTCTGAACGATGGGAAATTGCCGCCAGGGAAAGCAAGGTAATTGAGCATTTAGGTCGGAAAGCCCTTTACTTAAAGGGTGGAAAGGCGACGGTCAAAAACTCCGAATTCCGGAATGGAATAATCGAATTTGATATTGCTTTTACCCCGGAAAGGGGATTTATGGGAGCGTTTTGGCGTCTGCAGGATCCGGGAAATTACGAGGAGTTTTACGTCAGACCGCACCAATCCGGATTGCCGGATGCTAATCAATATCAGCCTTTGTTTAACGGGGTAGCCGGCTGGCAGCTCTATCACGGCGAAGAATACAGCACCCCGTTTAACTACGATTTCGAAAAATGGATGCGGATCAAAATAGTGGTTTCGGGGAAGAATGCCGAAATCTACATCAAGGATATGGAGAAGCCGCTATTATTTGTTAGTGAGCTAAAACGACCAGAAAAAACGGGAAAAGTGGGTTTGGTCGTCAGTAATTTTGCGCCATCGTATTTTTCGAATTTCAGTTTTACTCTGATAAAAAGTCCGAAACTAAAGGGCACAGTTCGAACTCCAAAACCCATTCCGCTCGGAACGGTTATGAATTGGGATGTCTCAAATCCGATTGATGCGAAATCGCTCGAGAAAAAATATCAGCTCAATAAAACCGATAAAGACCGAATTAGTTGGAAGCGAATTGCGGTAGAGAACGGCGGCTTTGTCAACTTAGCCAGATTATCCGGCCGGGACGATAATCGAGACACCGTTTTTGCCAAGCTGCTTATCCGATCGGACCGTAAACAAATTAAGAAATTCAAATTTGGCTACAGCGACATCGCAAAAGTTTACCTTAACGACCGTTTGATTTACGGCGGAAGCAATATGTATCAATCGAGGGACTATCGATATTTGGGAACGATCGGTCTTTTTGATGAAATCTACTTACCTTTAGAGAAAGGAGACAATGAGCTGCTAATCGCTGTAACGGAGAATTTTGGCGGTTGGGGAGTCACGGCGCTTTTTGACGATATGACGGGAATAGTTGTTCGTTGAATTCCAGAATAGGTCTGCGATTGTCGGAGTAACTCTTATCCCGCATGAATAAAAGCCAAACCAGGGTTTCGGACGAGTTGATTTCTTTCGTTCGTTATCGCTAATGTAGAAACCTCGAAACACGCGAATTTGCTATAATTCAAAAAAATCAATTTGGATGGAGAATGTATGTTGAAAAATACTATTGGGATATTGTGTGTTTTGGTTGCTTTTGCTTCGCAAATTGTTTTTGCGGATGCAAAAGATATGAGCAAAGAGATCGATGCCGCGACGGCTAAGATAATGCCAAAGGTCGTTAAATGGCGAAGGCATTTTCATCAGAATCCCGAACTCTCGAACCGGGAATTTAAAACGGCAAAGATGGTTGCCGATCATATGCGCGGGCTTGGTTTTGAAGTAAAAGAGGGTATCGCCAAGACAGGAGTGGTCGGTATCTTGAAAGGCGCGATGCCCGGGCCGACGATCGGACTTCGAGCGGATATGGATGCTTTGCCGGTAAAGGAAAGAGTCAACATCCCATTTGCGTCAAAAGTAATCGCCGATTATCAGGGGCAAAAAGTTCCGGTAATGCACGCCTGCGGTCATGACACCCATATCGCCATGCTCATGGGAACCGCCGAGGTTCTCGCCGGAATGAAAGATAAGATCAAGGGCACGGTTGTCTTCATATACCAGCCCGCTGAGGAAGGGCCGCCGGAGGGCGAACGCGGCGGTGCCGAGTTGATGGTCGAAGAAGGGGTTATGACCACACCTAAGATCGATGCGATCTTTGGAATTCATATCAATTCACAGACTGAGATCGGAACGATACGATATAAAAAGGGCGCGACGATGGCCTCGTCTGATTGGTTCAAGATCAAGATCAAGGGTAAGCAAGCTCACGGATCTGCCCCCTGGGCGGGCGTTGACCCGATCGTAACGGCGACCCAGATAATCGGCGGACTCCAGACGATCGTCTCGCGCCAATCCCGTTTGACGACCGCGCCAGTAGTAATAACGGTTGGAAAAATAAACGCCGGCGTTCGCGAAAATATCATTCCTGAAACGCTCGAGATGGCAGGAACGATACGCACGCTCGATTCAGATATGCAAAAAGACGTCCATCGAAGGATTCGGCACACCGTTAAAACGATTGCGGAGAGCGCCGGTGCGACGGCAACGGTTGAGATCGATACGAAGACTTTAGTTACATATAACACCCCCGAACTTGTCGAGAAAATGCTGCCGTCGCTTGAAAAGGTAGTCGGCAAAGATCGTTTGATCGAAAGCGAATGGACAACCGGTGCAGAAGATTTCTCGTACTTCGGCACAAAGGCGCCTTCGTTCTATTTCTTTGTTGGCGGTATGCCAAAAGGCAAGAATCCGATGGAAGCCGCCGGCCATCATACCCCGGATTTCTATCTGGATGATAGCCGCCTGGATGTCGGCGTGAAGGCATTTGCGAACATCGTATTTGACTATTCCGATTAGATTGGAGCATATGCGTCCCGCTTTTGTTGAGCATTTTCTTAAATGCGAAAGAGAGTTTAGCGGACATAAATATTCCGTTCATCTTTAATGTCCGCGGGGTTTTTCTAGCCTTCGCACGAACATCAGTGAAAAACCGTAAGCGAGTCAAAACATTAACAACGAATGTTCCCTAATTATTTTGACTGGAGAAGAATATGCTAAATAGATTTTCAATCGTAGTCCTTTTAGTAGTTTTATCGGCGAGTTTTTACGGAGTTTCAGCGAGATCGGCCGCGGACCAGGATAACAAAAGGCTAAAAGAGCGGCTTCAGGTCAAGATTGATGACTGGCATAAGAGCGCGAAGTTTTCCGGTGCGACCCTGGGCGTAACATTGGCTAATGGTGATTCATTTGGCCTCGCAACCGGATATTCCGACCGCGTGAAGAAAACACCGATGAAAGCCGACGACTACATGCTGGCCGGTAGCGTAGGGAAAACCTACGTCGCGGCGGTCGCTCTGCAACTTGTCGATGAAGGAAAGATCGATCTTGACGCAAGAATCGGGAAATACCTCGGCGGGGAAGAATGGTTTCAAAAGTTGCCAAATGCAAATGACATTGTCATACGCCAATTGATGAATCACACAAGCGGTTTGGTGCGCTATGAGTTTAATCCGAATTTCTTAAAGGACCTTTTGAAGGACCCGTACAAGGTCTGGAAACCCGAGGAACAAATATCATATCTTTTTGGCTCGAAGCCCCCGTTTGGACCCGGGAAAGGATGGGATTATTCTGATACGAATTACATCGTTTTGGGAATGATCATTGAAAAAGTTACCGGACAAAAATACTACGAACTGGCGAAAGCGCGTCTTCTGAAGCCATTGAAATTAGAACGCACCAAGCCGCAGACGGGTCCGAAGATAGACGGCCTGATCCAAGGATATGCAGGAAAAGGAAATCCGTTTGGCGGTGAAGACGAAATGATCAAAAACGGTAAGTTTGTTTTCAACCCGCAGTTTGAATGGACCGGAGGCGGGATCGTAACCACCAGTAAAGATCTTTCTCGTTGGGCAAAAATGCTGTATGAGGGGAAAGCTTTTTCGAGTGAGATGCTAAAGGAAATGCTCGACGGGGTTGAATCCAGGCAGCTTGGCCCCAATTCGAAATATGGGCTCGGAGTAATAATCAGGCCGACATCTAAAGGTCTTAGCTACGGACACAGCGGCTTTTTTCCAGGTTATTTGACTGAAGTCATGTACTTTCCAGAGGACAAGATCGCAATTGCCGTTCAGGTAAATTCAAGCGTTCCGAAGGATGTCGGAAGACCATTGGGGCGAGCAATAACTGAAGCATTTGATGCGATCAAAAACAGCGACGCGAGCGATAGCGAGAAACGCGATCAGGGATCACGCTGAAACAGATCAATTCACTCGCTAACGCCCCCGATACGCGTTTCCATCTAATTTTGAATATGCGCTTCGACAAACCACAGGAGTTTGTCGGTCCCGCGCGCCACTTCGGTAAAGAGATCCGCTGTAACCGCATCTCCGGCTTCATCCGAATCATCGATATTCGCACGCGTCGCTCTTGCGAATTCCGACAATGCAGTTGAGAGCGCATCGACGTGGTCGCGACCATCGGTAATTTCCATCGGATACTGGCTCAATGTTGATTTCTCGGCAGCAACGCGAACGGTACCCTCTGCTGTGCCTCCGAGGATCGTAACGCGTTCGGCGATCATGTCGCTGTAGTCTTCGACCTCTGTCGCAACCTGATCGAAAAGTTCGTGCAAAGCGATAAAACTCATCCCTTTTAGGTTCCAATGTCCTTGCTTTGCCTGCGATTTTAAATCAAGCGAATCAGCCAGTCGTGCATTAAGCATTTCAATGATCGATTCTCTTGTCTCTTTTTCAATATCTATTTTTGTATTGTGCATTATGATTCCTCCCAAATTGGAATTAGAATAATTCTAATGTTCTTCAAAGTCAAGCGGGTGAACGGAAAACCTATTTGTCTTCTTTCGCTCTTTGGTACCTCACTATGTATTCTCAATAGTAGACGTTAGAATTAATTTACAGATTATGTTTCAGGAAAATTCAAACAGTGTAGCAAAAGCTGCTGAAGAGGCAACGGAGATAACCGGGGTAGCGTATCGGTCAATTGAGCGGTTGGCTGAATCTATTGTCGAGCAGCTCCCAACCATATTAGCAGGGATCATCGTGTTGATCGTATTCTGGCTCATCGGAAAGATCGTCAAATCGGTATTCCTTGCGGCGTCAAACAAAACCAAACTCGACTCTCGTTTGCGAATTTTGTTTAGCCGTTTGTTTGTCGTCTTCTTTTTTGTTCTGGGTTTATTTACCGCTTTGACGGTGATGATACCGAAATTCGGGTTTGGCGATCTGATCGCCGGACTCGGGTTTTCTTCATTCATTATCGGCTTTGCAACAAAGGATATATTAAATAATTTCCTGTCGGGAATTCTTGTATTGTGGCAAGAGCCGTTTAAGATCGGCGATTACATCTTCATGAAAGATAATCAGGGAGTAGTCGAACACATTGGCGTCCGGGCCACACGTCTTCGAATGGATGATGGCGAACGCATCCTGATCCCTAACGGTGAGATGTATTCAAAACCCCTGATTATTCGCGATGCGGGAAAAAAACGACGAATGAGCTTAAAAATCAGCGTTAGCTATAAATCGAAGGTAAAACGCGTAAAGGAACTGATACATGGTGTTTTACACAATTCAGAAGGGGTTGAATTCGATCCAAAACCAAATGTCTATGTGACCGATCTAAGCTCAGAGGGTATAAACCTTTCGGTTTATTTTTGGATCATGACAGAAAAAAACAGCCCGATAGTCGTTTTTGACGATATCGCTACAAATATAAAGGAATCGTTGAATGAATCGGATGTGACGCTGTACCCGCCGACGGTTGCCGTATTAAAGGACGGCGGAGGTCCGGACGAGCCTGACCTGCTGTAAGGCTTACCAGCTTCCCATGTTTAGATATTTTATGGCCAGTTCCTGGGCTTTAAAAACGCGCTCGCCATAGTCCGTCGGGGTATAAATGCGACGCGCAATTCCCGTTTCATCCTCTCCGCGCTTTTCCTCAAATGAATCAACCAAATCCTTCTCGGCCATTCTTTGAAGGGTCACATAGATCGTCCCTTTTTTTATTTCGCCGTCGGAAGCATCGACCATTTCGAGTCCAAACATTTCGCCTTCGTTGACCAGCATCTCCATTATCGAGAATTCCTTTCCGGATAGGCTGGGAAATTCTTTGGATTTCATAAGTTCTCTCCGGCAAATCGCATTCTGTTAAAACACCCTTACAATATGTAAGCTGAATAAAAGAGTCAAGAAGGCAGAAGATGGGTTGTTTGTTAATCGATAACTTTTTACACTTAGCAATATGTTGATTCTGGGCATCGAAAGCTCTTGCGATGAAACAGCTGCTGCGGTTGTACTCGGCAGGAGGGAGATTCTTTCATCGGTCATATCGTCGCAAATCGATATTCATAAAGAATGGGGCGGCGTTGTGCCCGAGATCGCGTCGCGGGAGCATCTAATAAAAATTGATCCGATCGTTAAAGAGGCGGTTAAAAGGGCAGGTGTATCTTTCGAGGACATCGAAGCAATTGCCGTTACACAAGGCCCCGGACTGGTCGGCTCATTGATGGTCGGGGTTTCTTATGCGAAAGCTCTGGCGTTTGGATTAGACGTTCCGATCGTTGGTGTGAATCATATCGAAGGACATTTTTTTTCAGTGGAGTTTGAAAATCCGCCGACGGAATATCCGGCAATGGCCTTGATAGTTTCAGGGGGGCATACAAATCTTTTCTATTCTCCGGAAGCCGGGAATTACAGGGTTGTTTCGCGGACGAGAGATGATGCTGCCGGCGAGGCATTTGATAAGGTTGCGAAGATGCTTGGACTCGGATATCCGGGTGGGCCGATCATTGAGAAATATGCTTTGGAAGGGAATCCGAAAGCGATCAGATTTCCGATCGCGAAAATATCAGATGGCCGTCCGGACTTTAGCTTCAGCGGACTAAAGACGGCAGTAATGCGATATTTAAAGACCGAGGGGATCGAACCGGTCGGTGAAGAAGAGGACGTTAGTCAGGAGATCAAAGACGTTTGCGCAAGTTTTCAGGACACAGTCGTTCGGTCATTGACGCGGGTTTTGAGCAAGCTCGCGAGTGAATTGAAGCCTAAGACCCTGATCGTAGCAGGCGGAGTTGCGTGTAATCAGGCGCTCAGGGAATCCGCTGAATCGGTTGGCAGAAAGCTCGATCTTCCGGTCTATTTTCCGTCCCGGCACCTTTCAACTGACAACGCAGCGATGATCGCGGCAGCCGGGTTTTATCGATTAAGCCAGGGTGAAAAGGCGTGTTTGAATTTGTCTGCCGATGTTACAATGCGTTTGCAGAATGTGGATATCGAAGAAGCAGAATTGCGAAAGAAGAAGGTAAGGTATCGTTTATGAAAAAGAAATCTGTAGAGAAGGTTTTTATTTCTTTCTGTCTGTTATTTGTTTTTACTGCAGGATCAAGCAATGCGTTTGCGTCCGGGGCGCAGATCAAGCCGCTATCAAAATGCGCAATGCTGAATTTTGAAAAGGCGTTTGAGCGGGCCGGAGCAATTTTCGTTGGGGAAGTAATCGAAATCGAAAAAGAAGCCAAGAAGAGGATTTTTGAGTTTAAGGTTAAGAAATACTGGAAGGGTTCGGTTGAAAAGACGATCAAAGTGGCCGCTCATGAAAACCCAAGGTTTCAGGCACCTTTTGAAAAGGGTAAAAGCTTTCTGGTTTTCGCAAAATCCGATGAAGACGGCGGCTATTGGGATGGACGATGTTCACGAACGCGGAACATGGAATCATTCGCCCCGAGTCTAAAAGAAGATCTCAAGAAACTTGGAAAAGCAAGAATGGTAACTGAGGAAACAAAAGAATGCAAAGAGGGCGAAAAGGAGGAAACGCTAAGCAGCACGAGCGGCCGTTAGTACGTAAACATTTTCGGCACCGCTTTTTTTCAATACTGAGGCGCAGCTTGACACGGTTGCACCTGATGTCAAAACATCGTCGATCAACAGGATATTCTTGCCTTTGATCTTATTAACCCGTTTCACTTCAAAAGACCGCTTCACGCTCAGTTCCCGGCCTCTTCTATCCATTCCGGCTCTATGCACTTTTGCATGCTTACTTCGGATAAGACTTCTGGTATCGATCTGTACCTGCAAATGCTTCGACACTATTTCGGCCAGAAGCTCTGCCTGATTGAAACCCCGCGCAAGCAGCCGTTTCTTAGACAAGGGAATGGGTATAATTACCGAAAGGTCTTCAAAAAGAGGATTTTCAGATGCCTCCTCGAGGAGTCGCCCGAGGCGCCTGCAGATATACGGTTCTCTTTTCAGATGAATAATTGATGCGGCAAGAGCCTTTTCGTATATTCCGGTTGCGCGTGCGTTTTCGTATGAGTGTTCGAGGCACTGGTGGCAGTTCGCTGTCCTTTCGGGGCGGCTACTGTATAGGAATCGGCCGCATTTAACGCATAGATTTTCCTTTGGTGAGAATATTCGCGTCTCTTGCCAACAACCTTCACAGGCTATGCCGTTTTCCGATTTTTCCAGGCTGTTCTCGCAGATTTCACAAATCTGAGGATAGAAAAGGGTAAGCAGGGAGTCGTAAGCTGTTTGAAACATAGGAGAAAAGAGGTGGAAGTACTCTTTTAATCATACGAAATCAGTCTTCGTCGAGCAGTCCCTGCTCCTGAAGTGCCTGACATTCAATGCAATACATCGCTGACGGGAGCGCTGTTAGACGCTTTGGATTGATCTTCTTTTCACAGTTTTGGCAAATCCCGTACTCGTCGTCTTCGATCCTATCCAAGGCCTCGTTGATCATAATCAGTTGCCGAGTCTCGTTTTCCGATACCGAGAGCATCACGTTTTTTGAATAATTTCTAACCGCCAGATCTACCGGATCCGGTGTTTCGGATTCGTCAACAGAAAGGTCTTTTCCCCTAAGTTTGTCGGCAATAGCCTCTCGCTCGGCGATAAGTTGTTCTTTAATCTTCTTAATGTTTACTTTTCTCATTTTTGATATGGAAACCCCTTGTTTATAGTGTACGCACGATAAAGTTGTTCAATAACGATCACCCGAGCCATCTCGTGAGTAAAAGTTAGAAGCGATAAGGATAAACCAAAGTTAGCCCTTTCGACAACCTCAGAAGACACTCCTTCGGCACCTCCGATAATAAATGTTACTTCTTTGAGGCCGCGCAACTGCCATTTTTCAAGCTCTTTGGCAAGTTTTCGTGAGCCGATTGAGCGGCCTTTAATATCCAAAAGACAAACGAAACTGCTTTGATTCACCTTTTTAAGAATACGTTTGCCTTCAGTTTCGACCGATTCGTGTTTGGCTTTATCCTTGATCTCGGTGATGGAGTATTTAACAAAATGTGAGAGTCTTCGAAGATACTCATTCTGAAGCTCCAACCAGTGCTTGTGCTTTGTTTTGCCAACCCAAATAAAGTGAAATCTCATGCTTCTTTAGCAAACTTCCCGAAAATTTTAGTAGAGAAAAGGCAGCAAACCTGATTTGCTGCCCTGTTAGTTAAATATTGGAGTTGAATTTACAAGCTAAAGTTAAAACTCACAAATCCGGTCGCTTTCACCGGCTGTCCGTCGCGCTTAAACGGCTTGAATTTCCAACGCTTGATCGCGCTCCTGGCAGCGCCTTTTAGCAATGAAGGACCGCTCGTGGTTTCGACCTTCGCAACCTTGCCTTCCTCATCGATTACGAGTTCGACCTTTACGATTCCGGTCATACGCATATTCTTTGCTTGTCGCGGATAGATCGGATTAACGCGTTTTGTCGCGTAGCTGGTCAATGCTCCAACCGCAACCGGCGAGCCATCCCCTAAATTACTTTGCTCGGTGACGGCTATGTTGGATTCCGTCCTTGGCGCCGGCCCGACCTTTTTGACCGCGGGTTTTTTAATCGATTTGTTTCCTTTTTCGACCGTCCTGGTCGCTGCGGTGATCGTCCCTAATTCTTCCTTGGCGGATTTAATTATCTTGATCGCGCGTTTCTTTGGAGGCTTTTGATCTTCAGTCTCTTTCGGTTTCTCGATCTTCTTTTCGGGGGTTTTCTCTTTTATCTCCGGCTTTTCCGAAATCTCCACCGGAAGCGTCGGATTGGCTTCCTCACTAGTCTCTCCGACAGCAGCTATAGTCTCCGATTTTGGGATAACAATTTCTTCCGTCTCTACAGGATCGGTTTTGACATCGCTGGTGGCAACGATGTTTGGATCAGGTGCATTGATGGGTTTGTCGTTTACGGCGTTGATTACTTTGCTTCCCGAGCTCGCGAGTTGCTGCCGGGCGTAAACAACCTCATTTTTCCAGCGTTTTGCATCATAGTCGTCTTTGGCAATATTGCTCCGTGCATTTCCCGTTTCCTCAAGCAAAGCCATCGAATTTGCAGAATACGCCTTATTCTTGCTCAAAACCTTTGAATGTTTCGCGACCAACTCCAGAGTCTTGCGCATTTCTTCGATATCGGCCGTAGCGTAGTTTGGAAGCGTGCTGTCCGAGACACTTAAACCCAACGATTGATAGCGTTTCAGCTGGGTGTTTGCACCGCTGACAACCTGTCCCGCAACAGCAAGGTAATCCATCGTCGCTGTCGGAATTTTAGATTTGAATAGCTTTTTGAGGAAGTTCTGAGCCTTGATGTAATCGCCTTGTTCGAGGTACGCATGCATCAAGAGAACATTGATCGCCCTTTGAATTGTCCGGTCGCCCGTTTCCCGCCTTATGTTTTCAAGTTCGTAGATCCCGGCGCTATAGTTTTTTATGACGAGATAAGCCTTTGCTTTCGAGATCCTTTCCTTCATCACATCAGCGGCCGACGTCGTTGTCTGTGCTAATGAAACAAAAGAAATGGAAGTGATAAATACGAATGAAATTAAAAATTTGATTGCTTTTTGCGGCATTCTCGGTCTCCTGTAATACTTTTCGGATAAATCTTTCCGAGCGAGCGGTTTCTTCGAAACGGTGTTTCCCCTGCGATTCCGTCTCGACGACTAATTATTATGCTTTTCAATGACGAGATAAGCAAGTTATCTATTACCGTTGCTTATTGATTTGATAACTATTTCTGATTCGTCAGACTTTTGACGATTTTGGTGCGGAGTGCGTTTGCTGCCTTCTTTATAACGTTTTCGTTCAAAGTTAGCAAGTGTTTGTTACGCATAAGGACTTTTCCGTTGACAATAACGGTCTCAACATCGGAAGACTTTGTCGTATAAACGAGATGTGAATAAATATTGTAAAAAGGTGTTTGGTGGAGGCCATCAAAATCGACGATAACGATATCTGCTTTTTTATTCTTTTCAAGCGACCCGATCTTTTTTTCCATGTGCAGCGCACGGGCGCCGCCAATGGTGGCCATTTCAAACGCTTCTTTCGCCGATACGACCTTGGGATCGTTTGAAAAGACCTTGTGGAGTTTTGCCGCCGTATCCATTTCTTCCCACAAGCTCAGGTCGTTATTTGAGGCTGCGCCATCAGTTCCTAACCCGACGCGCAAATTTTTCGCCAGCATCTTAGGGATCGGCGCAACGCCTGCTGCAAGCTTCATATTTGATTGGGGGTTATGTGCAATTCCTACGTTTCGTTTCTTCAGAATATCGATCTCGCTCTCATTTGCCTGGATCACGTGGGCGGCGATCGTCTTATTTGTAAAAAATCCTATTTTCTCGATGTATTCGATCGAACGCATCTTCTTGTTTTTTAGCACAAAGTCCGTTTCGCTCTGCGCTTCCGCCAAATGCATGACCAGCGGCAGGTCATATTTTACCGATAGTTTACTCGCTGCCTTAAGATGCTCTTCCGAAACAGTGTATGGGGCGTGCGGGGCGACCGCCGGGGTGATCAAAGCATGGCCTTTCCATTTTTTCAGAAAGGCTTCGGTTCCCGACATTGCATCGGCATTGTTTTTATAGTCAGGTGCCGGAAAGTCGATTATCGTCTGCCCAAGCACACCGCGAAGCCCGGCTTTTGCCGTTTCGTCAGCAATTGCGCCCTCAAAATAGTACATATCGCAGTAGGTTGTAGTTCCCCCGCGGATCAGCTCCGCTAAGCCAAGACGGGTTCCGACCCGTACAAGACGCTCATCGACATTCCTTCCTTCGGCCGGAAATATGTATTTTGTAAGCCACTCCTGAAGATCAAGATCATCGGCAATGCCCCTAAAAAGGGTCATTGGAATATGTGTGTGGGTATTGATAAGGCCCGGAATAACGACTTTATTACGCGCGTAGAC
>JABDJV010000040.1 GCA_013003295.1 Pyrinomonadaceae bacterium
GCTGCCGACAGATCCCGGAAATTTCGTAACTTTTCTCAGAATGCGTTCATCGTCTATATCCCATAGCAACACTCCATCGGAGTTTTCAACTGCCAGAATTTTCCCATCTGGAGAAAACTGTATCGAATCTACTCGCGGGGATTTGATTTCGATCGTTTCCGATTTAGGCGCCTTTCGGGGGGCTACAGTCGAGATTTCCTTCTTCGAGGCAGCAGGTTCCTCAACTTTAATAGTGTGAATTTGATTCCCTTTGAGTGCATCCCACAATAAAATTTCTGCCCCGACAACGCCGGCCACCGTATCCGTTGCTGCGGCATAGTCAACCACAGACATTCGCTCTTCCGCATTGATAAACCTTAGCTCTCGTCCAGTTTCTATGTCCAATACTTTGATAGTTTTGTTGTTGCCACCGATTATCATCCGTTTCCCGTCAGCAGCGAAAAACGCTTTATACAGATATCCAAAATGCCCCGAACTAAAAACCGGTTTTAACTCATCATTAAACGCTAATGTCTGCGCGTTCCCAGTACTAAAGTATGCAAGAACAACCACGAAGGACAAAGATACTCCTCCAAATCTATTGATCAAATTTCTCACCAACTCCAAAAAGCCCATTGGCTTCCAACTAATTTGCCTGATGCCGCACTTGATATCTAATCTCGTGAGATTTGCCATTACTCTCCTTCCTTGCAGGGAAACTTTCCACGATGGAGCAGTCGATTCATTTCACCCTCACCGCGTAAAGACATTTGAAAATTTGAATTAAACCCGTCGCGGTATGAAATCACCTGCAACGTTGCAGAACCTTTCGGTCCGGATACCGGAACACTAAAATTCACCCGGCGCATGGGTCCCGAAACTTGTATGTTTGGCATCACAAGATATCCATCTTCAATGGGTTTACCTAAAAGCTCGGTAGCTTCCTTATTCTTATTGATCTCAGCCATCGCACATTTGAATTCTTCCGTACTTTTCGAGCCGAAATACAGCCCGCCAAACACCAGCGCAAAAATTCCGACCGTCATTACGATCGGAACGAATACAGCAAATATGATTATCGCAATAATCCATTTCCGCGAACGTTTCCCGCTCTGCGCATCTAATTGATGTCCTCCTAAGGGTTCCATGTTTTTCTCCTCTTAATTCTTTCTGTAACCAGGAAGCTTTTGGGGTAATCCGACCTTAAATCATTCTTTCTTACTACTTTCGGAATTCGGATATATTTTTTGCCGTCGGTCTCATAAAAGCACCAGCAAATATAGGGCCGATATTGAGTATCCCCTGTTAAATATATCTCATTTACTGAACCGAATCCGGGGGTTCTTGGAATCGCTCGGCCGGCACGTTTCCAAAATCAAAACGCGATAAATAGAACTCTTCAAACTTCTCCCGTCTGCGTTTCATCTCCGGATTTCCTTTTCCTTCGTGCCAGGAAACGATCACATCTCCTGTTAGCAAATTCATATCAGTTTCGATTGCAGAATCTTCGCGGGATTCATCACCGGAAATAGCGTTGTAAATCCGCAAACCAATCAAACGCCAGGCGTTATTTTTGTGTTGCTTAAACTGGTATGTCGTCGCCCTCACACCGCCGTGACTGCGAGCATTTATTTGTAGGTAAACACTTCGGTTTTTAATTCTGACATCTTCCACGCTGCAGCAATTTGAATTACGAATCATACCTTCTTCCGACATTCCGGCAACGCGAAGAACTCCCTTCTTCTTATCGGTTAACAGAACATAGAGAGTTGAGAGTACGTCGCCCCCTAGAACTTCGGGCTGAGTGTCCCAGACGACACCTGCCCAATCTTCCAGACCGTCACCATTCAGGTCGCCTTTGGCTGAAGCCGAAACGCCCGAACCCAATTTTGACAAATTCGCCGCCAAAAAATTGTTTACACTTTGAAACTCTTCGTTATAGGGGTTCGCAGGATTAACCAACTCTTCCCAAAAGCAAGACATTTCGTCAGATTCATCCGCAAATTTACGCGCTTTGGTCAAATTGTAATTTCGACCCGTCAACGCATCCGCAATAAGACATGCCGATTTTTCCCCGATCTTGACTACCGCTAACTTCGATTTGGCCTCTTCATCCGGAGCAATCCGCCGAATAATATCGTGTTCGAAAATAATCGCCGATGGCTCAAAATGTTTTCCGCTGCCGAGTCCGCGCCATTCAATCTCTTTTCCGATGTACGACTCCTCGTTCATTGGCGTAAACATTTTTATAGAAAACTTCTTGCCCCCGGGTGAAATCAACGTCAAATCCTGCCCATGTTCGTAAAAATCAATCTCGAGGGTAAAACCCGCCGCGCCCTTACAACGTTTCGAACCAATAACGCCATTTTTTGGATCCGGAGCACTCTTGGTTGCCTTACATGTTTTGTCGGAAAGCTCCGTGCGGACGGCATTTACCTTGCGGTCCTGACCCAGTGAAAATGTGCTAAGAGCTGCGACCACCATAAAAATATTTAGATATCGTTTCATGAATTAATTCCTAAACCTCAGCACCTTCTGGAGCAATCCTTGATCAAAATTTGTCAGACTCTTTGCCCTAACGTCTCGAATTCTTTTTCTATCCAAGAAGTGGATATTCTCAAATGCTCCTTCGCTAGCATCAAATCTACCGTCGGGCGTCGTGACTGCCCAGTTATTTCCCTTAAAAAACGTCAAACTTGCGAGCGATTTCCCGGTGTCGGCGTCAGATAGTCGAATTCCGCCATATTCAGCTTTCGCCACTATCATCCGCCCGTTAATTCTCGTGACAACCGCGTTTTCTCTGAAGCGAACCCATTCGGGCAAAACTTTGATCTTAATCTGTCGTCCAGTATTGATGTCCCAGATTTTGATCTTAAGCTGAAAATCCATACTCGCAATATATTTTTGATCGGGCGAAAAATGAAAGTCTGTAAAGGTGTCTCTTTCGTCGAAATAAGGTGTTCCAAGTTTTATCTGCTGCAATTTTGTAAAGCGAACCATGTCAAATAAAACTAGATTGTCTTCATCATCAACAGCGGCAAGGAGCCGCCCGTCTTTCGAGAAGATCATATCTTGAAATAGTGATTCCTCATCAAAACTCTTGAGTAATCGTCCCGTCGCAATGTCCCATATTTTCAATTGAGCCGTTTCATTCGATTCGCTAGTAGCAAACCGCTTCCCATTGGGAGAAACTGCGAAAGCAGGAATCATCTCTGTCTCAAAGTCGAAAGTTCTGACGCGTTCGCTTTTTCGAACGTCCCAAACCATGATCTTTTTACCGGGGTCGACGACCGCAACAAATGCGCCTGTTTGCGAAAACCTAAATCCTAAATAAAATATTGAGGTTTCGAATCTCGAATATCTTTTTCGCTTCAATGGCTGAAAATACTCGACAGTATATTTGAAGTTGTTTTCTTCTCTTTCGTCTCCGGCGGCGATAGAGCCTAATTCTCCACCGGGAAAAAAGGATAGGTACTGGATTTCCGAACTTGAGATCTTAGTAATACGATTTTTTTTCTGCCCGGTAAGATCGAGCAAGTGAATTCCCCCTCCATCTGCGCCAAAAGCTAAATTACTTCCGTCATGTGAAATGTCGAATGTGGTGATTTCAGCAGTCCTTTTCTGAAAACTCTTTATAAGGTCTCCGTTTCTCGCATCCCAAATTTTTATGACCCCATTCAGACTCGTCGTCGCAAATGTTGATCCATCTGGCGAAAAAACGGCCGAGTATAAAACTTCCGCTTCCGAGCCTAAATCCTTGATTACCCTATAACTTCCCGCCTCGAGCAATCTTAGTCGATGGTGAGTTTCAAGAAGGGTTAACCTCTTCCCATCAGGCGAAAAAGCTATTGACCCGATCTGCGTACCCTTTGAAGGCGTTATTGACTTAATCAACTTTTCGGTTCTTACATCCCAGAAATCCGCGTTTACGTCAATTCCTCCCCCGCTGGCAATGGTGTTTCCATCTGCCGACATGCCAAAGGACATGGGATCGCCTTCCGCCTTAAACGAACTTATTCTTTGACCCGTCTTTGCATCGTCAATATAGATTTGACCGGCGTGTTCGAAAAAGACTCGCGTTGAATCCGGTGAGAAACTTAAGAAATAGACGCTCGGCTCTTTTTTGGTCGGCTCCTTAATCTTACGCAAGACCTTTCGCTTTTTTACATCCCAAAGAAGCAAATCTCCGTCCGCACCTAGCGCCAGCAGACTGCTATCGGGTGAAACATAAATATCACTGACTCGCCGAACCGCGACATTCGACGAATAAATCCTGCGCCCCGTTTTGGTACTCCATAATACGAGACGATTTCCAAACGCGCCGACTACAACGGCTTCCGACTGAGCAAAGATTCCAGTGATGTTATCCTCACCAGTTTCAATTAAGCGAATTTCCTTTCCTTTTTGAATATCCCAAATCCTGATTGTGTTGTCACTCGAAGTGGTTATTAGCCTTTTTCCGTCCAGCGAATAGTTCAAAGCATAAACGTTGGAACCATGCCCCGAGTTGATAATCGGCCTTAGACCTCCGATATTTATCGGGTTCTGTGCGGGAGTGCGGTCGCCGACTAAAATGCCGATCAAGGCGATAAACACGACTTGAAAAACCACCCAGGAGATTGATTTGAAAACGGCTCTCTTTTGCATATTCCCTCCAGTCAGAAACGCGTGAATTTGGTATTATTGACAAATATTCCGACCATCCTGACGGTTTGGGTTCCAGCTTCCTAGCCCTAATATTTGCTCTCCAATCCGCTTCTTCCACGGATTTCCAAAGTATACAACTTCCGTTTACAGCTTTTTTCAGCGCTGATTACATTGCCGCGCCTGTCTGCAAGTACTTTAACGCTCACTGCTCCTTTGGCGCATCCTTGATTTTCCTCGACAGCTTTGGCTTTCGCTACGAGATCGCGCTTTCCGTTGAACCTCAATCCTCCTATCCAGTTTCACCCAGTTCGTTTTTAGCGCCAACAATTGCGACCTCGTTCGTACCGGGAATATATTTTACGTTGACGATCTTTCCTGGCTGATACAGCGGCAAGTGAATGACGGAGACGGTTTGACTTGCCTGAACCTGAAACGGCTGCTGAGTGAGCGGTTTTACTTCCAAGGTAAAATTTACAAGTGGATTGTTATTAATCCGCGTCCCGGAATCGGTTGTTTTCAGGATCTTTGCTTCCGCAGGAGTTCCGTGTTTGAGTACTTTATTTTTCGATCCCATCATCGAAAAAAGCGGAATCAGAAATGCACCGAAAAGCAGTACCATTCCTAAAAGTGTCCCGCCGACGACAAATAACACAGCGGTCAAAAAGATCGTGCCCGAATAACTGCCGGGAACCGATAACATTTTCTCGATCTCTTCCGCAAAAATGAACATTGGTACGGATACCAGCGGGACAATAAATACAAGGAACATTCCAAAACCGAACATTCCTTTTCTTAGTTTAAAGCCGCCGCGTCCTCCGCCGTTGGTATTATACTGCATTTTAGCTACCTCTTAAGCCTTCGAGGCCTCGTCGATCTATTTCCGGCAAAACTCTGCCGCTTCGTTTTTTGAACATACAAACGCCTTCAGTGCATCGATCTCCACCCTCTGCTTTTCTATCAGCTTGCTTTGTCGTTCGATCTGCGATTGCTGTTCTTTGACTGCATTGATCAAGACAATCCCGATACGGTCGTACTTGACGCCTTCGACCTTCCCGTTTTTGTCGAAAGTAGTCAAAAGCGGCTCGATCTTAAAGACGTCTTCTGCCACAAGGCCAAAATCCAATCGACCGTTTTCCAGCCAATTAAATGAAACGGGATTTAGTTTACTGATGATGCTCAAGCCAAAATCAAAATTTCTTAAGTTTGATTTGTAGCGAATGCTTGATGAACAACTTGAAATTTCGCTTGACGCGTTTAAACAAAGCGTTGTCGAACCCGCAGAACCAAGAGTTCCAATTCGCACCGTGTCCTGACCATTTCTACCGAGTTGGATCGTATTACTTGCAGCGACTACGGAATTTACACCGATAGCGGTTGCAAAACTCAAGCCGTCCGCTGCTACGTTTGAGCTAGCTCCAAGAAGGGTGTTAAAAGCTCCGGTAACATTTGCTCGTCCAGATTGATTACCAATAAACGTATTTCCGCCGCCGGTTGTTGTTGCATCTCCGGATCCATATCCAAACAGTGTATTGCCACCGGCGGTCGTATTCGATTCCCCGGAACCGCTTCCGAAGAAGGCGTTGCTGTTGCCGGTCGTGTTTGCAAGACCGGATCTCGCGCCAAAAAACGAATTTGCTTCGCCGGTAGTATTTCTGCCTCCGGCGCTGCCTCCAAAAAAGGCATTAAAACCAGCGGTTGTATTCGCACGACCCGCACTGGAGCCGAAAAAGGCATTTAGAGAACCTGTGGTGTTCTCGAATCCCGCTAGAGAGCCAAAAAACGAGTTACTGCTAGCAGTACTTCTTTGTCCCGTACGCGCGCCAAAAAAAGTGTTATTTTGGCCATTCGTGTTTGCAAAACCCGACGCCGAGCCAAAGAATGAATTATTTACCCCCGAGGTATTTGAACGACCTGAATCGCTCCCGAAAAAGCTATTATCCCGTCCTCCAGTGTTAGCTGTGCCCGAGCTGTGGCCAAAGAACGAATTTCTGCTACTCGTCGTATTTCTTGCGCCTGATCTGTATCCGAAGAATGAATTGCTGGCTCCCGTGGTGTTCTCAAAACCAGAGGATGCGCCAAAAAACGAATTTTCGCCAGCCAGATTTCTAGTTCCGGCACTTACGCCGAATAGGGAGTTATTTGAACCGGAGGTGTTTGCGGTTCCCGTATTTCTGCCAAAATAGGAATTTCCGTCTCCATCACTATTGCTTTCTCCTGACCGAGATCCGAAAAAAGCATTGCCTATCCCATCATTATTTCCTCGTCCTGCAGATGAGCCAAAGAAAGCGTTTGAGAAGCCGCTTGTATTACTCCCCCCAGAGCCCGTTCCAAAGAATGAATTCTGTCTCCCGGTCGTATTCACTTCACCCGAAAAAGCGCCAAAGAAGGCGTTACCGGTGCCGCTCACGTTGGATCGCCCGGAATTCGCTCCAAAAAATGCGTTTGAAGCACCGGTGAGATTCGCTCTTCCGGCTTCACGCCCGAAAAACGAATTATTATTGCCGTCCCTATTTGAACTCCCGGAACTTGTGCCGAAGAAGGAATTGTTCCTTCCGGTTGTATTTGTTTGCCCCGAATTATAACCGAAGAAGGAGTTTCCACGCCCGGTAGTATTTCTTGTGCCCGACTGGGATCCAAAAAAAGCGTTTTCTGATCCGATTGTGTTGCGAGCGCCCGCGCTGGATCCGAAAAACGCGTTATTTGTTCCATTTGTGTTTCTCTCGCCTGCTACATAGCCAAAGAATGAGTTATCGTTGCTTGTTCGATTGCTTCTCCCTGACTTATATCCAAAGAAAGCATTCCTAATTCCTCTTGTATTCCCTTCACCGGAATATGCCCCAAAAAATGAATTCACGCCGCCAGTATTGAGGCGGCCCGCCTGAAAACCGAAAAACGAACTGTGGTTTTGTACCAGATTGCTTCGACCCGCCGCGTAGCCGAAAAATGAATTACCCGAACCTCGCGTGTTTGCAGATCCGGCGAGTGCACCAAAAAACGCATTCGTACTCCCGAAAGTATTGCTGTATCCACTATTCATTCCAAAAAAGGAATTCCAACTGGCGCTGATCAAGCCTCTACCCGAACGATCGCCTACAAATGTGTTGTGGCTCCCGCTAGCGCGTGATGGATAGCGCTCGCCGGCACCTCTACCCACGAATACGCTACCGACACCAACTGCAAGCACCCGTTGTCCGCGAATTCTGTAATCGGAAGTCGAGTTTCCGTCCATGCGGCTAATAAGCAGACTCGGCGGCTCAACGTATGTGTGCTCTTTGGTCGAATTATGCTGGGCGCTGGCCCAAACAGTGCAAAGCAGAATAATTATGAAGATCGCTGAGATTTTGTCGGAAGTTCTTTGCATTTGGTTCTCCTTGGGAATTAGGTTATTTGCATATCCTCGTGTCTGACATATGTTTGCAAACCAGCTGTTTGAGTTCATTGATCTTTGCGTTTTGACTTTCTATAAGTTTCTGCTGTTCTTTTACGGCATTTAACAGAACCACTCCGAGACGGTCGTATTTTACGCCCTCAACATTACCGTTTTTGTCGAGTGTGATGAGAAGCGGGGATATCTTGAAAACGTCCTCTGCGACAAGGCCGATATCCGCCTGACCATCTTCAAGCCATTTAAAGGAGACGGGTTGGAGTTTTTCAATGACGTCCAGGCCAAATCCAAGCTCCTTAATATTTGATTTGTATCGAATGCTGGACGAACAGACTGAGAGTTCGTTCAAGGAGTTGCGGCAAATGTTGGTCGAGCCCGGAGTGCCGAGCCTTCCAATTCTAACGGTATCAAGACCGATTCTTCCAAGTTGGATCGTATTATTTGCGGTAACCGTTGCCCCTGCGCCGACTGCAGTTGCAAAACTTAGCCCCCCGCTACTCACGTTTGCCCGGTGACCCAGCGCCGAGTTATTGCTTCCGCTGACATTTGCTGATCCGGCATCGATCCCGAAAAAGGCATTTCTGTTTCCTGTGGTATTCCTA
>JABDJV010000098.1 GCA_013003295.1 Pyrinomonadaceae bacterium
GCCATGAACGATTCCGAAACAATCTGCGAACGACTTTGGCTGACGCTAATCTCGAAGGCGATATAATAATTCTCGAACATAGCCCCGACATTTTTCCGGTGGTCACCGGTGAAAACTCGATCTCCAAAAGGACAAAACTGTTTCTCGCCGGACATACTCATGGCGGCCAGGTCTGGTTTCCAATACTTGGAAGCCTGATCGTGCCGTCAGATCATGGCGATAAGTATGCATTTGGGCATGTCCGGGAAAACGGAACGGATATGTTTGTAACAACGGGCGTCGGGATGAGCGTTTTTCCGGTAAGATTCCTGGTCCCTCCCGAAATTGCGGTTTTGACGATTCGGAGCCGCTGAATTGACGTGCTTATTTTCCAACATCACCTGACTCTTTTAGCACATCGCGGATGTTCTCAAATGTTCCATCATTTGGCGCCGGCTTCAAACCGAGAATATTGCACATCAAATTGTAGATCTCTACGTTTTTGAATGGTTCCGAGACGAATCCCGTTTTAAAAGCTGCTCCGTGTCCAATAAAAAGTGCCCTCATCGATTCAAGCTCATTATCATAACCATGGGATCCACGCGTTTCGCTTAGACGGCCCCTTGATCTCATATCTTCAAATCTTTCTCTTGTAACCAGGATCGAACCTTCGTTTGGTAGAACGACGATGGGCGCAATCCTGCGGTTGTTGCGGTAACGGAACCTGGCAGGAATTTCAGATCTTCTATACACGCTAACGGTTTTCGGCAATTTTGATTTTATCGCTTCGTATATTTTGTCCTCGTTTCCTTCATTGGGGAAAATTTGAACGATCTCGCTGACCCAGAAGATCTTCTTCGCCAACGACTTGTCAAACATTTCGTCTAAAACGATCGCGTTTTTCTGCGGCACGGGCGCCATACCGTGGTCCGATACAATTATGAGGTTTACCTTGTTATCGATCTGGCGCTTTTTAAGGCCCTTTACAAGCCTTTTGATCATCTTGTCGGCTTTTCTAACGGCCTTGCCGGTCTTTTTCGAATCCGGTGAATACCAGTGGCCGGCGTCATCGACATTGGAAAAATAGAGCGTATAGAGCGTTGGCCGTTTTTCTTTTGGAAGATCAAGCCAGCCTAAGATCGTGTCAACGCGCTCTTTGTTTGGAATTTCGCCGTCGTAATTCTTCCAGAAGGTTGGCCTGATATTTTGAATTGGCGCTTCTGTTCCGGGGAAAAAGAATGCGCCCGCTTTTTGCCCCTGCTTTTCAGCGGTGACCCAAATCGGCTCGCCTCCCCACCAGCGCGGATTTTGTACTTCCTCCCGTTTTCTCAAGGTGAAATCGGCATCAAACACGGGGTCGTACATATTATTGGTTGTGATTCCATGTTTTTCGGGGAAAAGGCCGGTTGCGATCGTATAGTGGTTCGGAAACGTCTTGGTTGGGAATGACGGAATCATCCACTTTGCCCGAACGCCGTTCTTTGCAAGCTTTCTTAGGGTCTTAGGATTGTACTTTTCAAGATAATCGTAACGAAACCCGTCGATCGAGATAAGGATCACCGTCGGATCGAGGTCCTTGATCGCTTTGGGCTGAGCGAACGAACCGCCCGACAAGAAAATAATGGCGAGCGCAAATAGCGCAGCCCGGAAAAGAATAATCATAATCAAAATTATATTATGAAATCTCTTATTTCACGATTGTTAAAGTCTATTTCGGGTACCAGTGGCCAAAACGTGCCTTATTGCTGCAGCAGGGTTTTTCAATTGGCAATATCTTATCGCTCACTTTTTCCCAATTGTGTTGAGAAACCTTACAAAAACCGCGATTCTCGTTATCTATGCGAGGAGGAGATTCTTCCGAACTGCATTTTAATTTCTTCAGCCTGAAAGTGCCTTTTGCGAAGGGAGGTGCCTCGATATCGAAATTAGAATTCATGATGCCAATATCAAAGATCAGCATCATCGGTTTGCCACGATACTTAAGCATCAAATCGCGAATCTGATTACAAAAACCAAATACAAAGTGCAGATTCTTTGCGAAATACAAACCGTGGCTGCGGTCTCCGTTTAAGGTTGGGTAGTAGATCCCTAAGTGATTCTCGCGGTCTACAAGCTTTCTTGGTTTTCCGTCAACTCTAACCACGCTAAAATGCTTGAGATCATTCTTTTTCA
>JABDJV010000099.1 GCA_013003295.1 Pyrinomonadaceae bacterium
CAATAAGGCTGAGCTTCTGACCCAGATGGGCAAGAAGCTTGAGGATCGTCACCGCCGCGGACTAAGGACCGTATTGATAATTGACGAGGCCCATGAGCTTTCAGATTTTGTTCTTGAAGAAATTCGCCTTCTGATGAATTTTGAATCCGATAATGCCAAGCACCTTCAAATCGTTCTGACGGGTCAGCCGGAATTGCGGGACAAGCTTAATCAACCAAACCTGCGACAGCTAAAACAGCGGGTTGCGCTTCGCTGCAAGATGCATTCGCTGCCAAACGTCGAAGAAGTTGAAAGATACATCACCGAGCGCCTTTTGATCGCCGGCTCCGAGCAGCCAAATATCTTTACGCCGGGAGCGATCGACTACGTTTATCAATGCTCAGAAGGAATTCCGCGCTTGATTAACAACCTTTGCGACAACTCGATGCTTTCTGCCTATGCTTCTGGTGATCTGATCATCGGTAGACGAACGATCGAGACGGTGGCCGATAATCTGGACCTGCTTCCGTACCAGGAAGAGGTTTTAGCCTCAGAAGAAACGGTTGAAGAAGTTGGCTCGTCCCGAGTTCTCAGACCGGATGCCCGGGAAGAACTCTGGAACAATCAATCTCGTGTTGAGCGAGTTGAAAAAAAGAGCGCCTTCAAGACTGAAATTCCAAAACCAAAGGGAAATCCTGTTCCGACAAAACCGGCGAGCAACGGAAAAATTCCATTTGACGATCTGGACGATGAGATCAACCTCGAAATTGAAGAGGTTGGAGGATTTTATTAAAGATCGAGTTTTTGTTCTGAACTTGAATTCAAAATATTTATCAAAAACCCTACTGGGGAAACAAAGACATGAGTATTCTTAAAGCACTAGAAAAACGAAAAATTGAAGGACCCGCGAAAACGCCACAAGAAGACGAGGTCAAACCAAAGGCAAAAAAGCAGGCGAACGTAGTTCAGTTCGAGCAGAATCGGCAGAATGTCGAAGAATTGCCGGAGATGTTTAAGGATAGGGAATTCAAGATTGGAAAACCAAGTTCAGCGTCCAATGAGCAGTCTACTTCTTTGATCGGGACGGCACTCCCTGGATTAGAGATACAGGATACTGCTGGGGCAACTTTGGATGCTGTTGGTTCAGCGCGCCCTGCTGCAAAACGACTCCCCGAGTTCGCTCGGTGGGAAGTTGAGGCAGAGCGTGTTGAACCCAGATTAGTTTCGATCACACAGCCCCATTCCTCGTACTGTGAGGAATATCGGAGTCTGCGAACACACGTATTGCACAAGAGTCAGCGACAGAAGCTGCAGTCGATCGTTGTAGCAAGCGTAAATCCCTCGGAGGGGAAAAGTGTTACGGCGCTGAATCTCTCGTGGATGCTTGCGCAGACCGATGGGGTAAAAGCTCTGGTAATCGATGCGGATTTACGAATGCCGAGTTTAACTGACTACCTTGGAATTGAGACCGACAAGGGCCTTTCCGACGTGTTGGCTGATACAACATCGCTTACTGATTCAATCGTGACGCTTGAGCCTTCGGGGTTGCACTTGCTGCCCGGCGGAGAAGCCCGAAGCGACGTTGCCGAGCTGATCTCAGGACCCAAATTCAGGGAGATTTTGAGACAGGCCAGGGAGCTGTTTGATTTTGTGATAATTGACGCGCCGCCCCTGGGGATTTTTACCGACGCCGCAGTTCTTATCAATCACGCAGATGGTGCAATGCTCGTAGTTCGCGCCGGGCGTACCAAATATCGAACTGTAGACCGCGTAATGGATACACTGCCGAAAAATCGAATGCTCGGAGTCGTTTTGAACCAAAGTGAAGAAGTAATGAACGAAAGCCAATATGGCTACGGCTACTATCAAAATCAGCGACTTGGATACTAGATTCTGCCAATGCTCACTAAATACTGATGAGTGGAACAAGACTTAGCCCGCGAGTAATTTGGTTAATATTTTCCGACGTCGCAATTATTTACGGCGGGATAATGTTGGCTTTGTATTTGCGTTTGGGTTTTGCCGGTTCCGCGTTTCAGTTAAATGAGAACAACGGGTGGTACAAGATCGCACTTGCCACTGCCGTTTGCCTCCTTATCCTTTATCTATACGATCTATACGATTACACGGTCATCGCAAACCGGCGCGAACTTTTTCTTCGGCTGGTTCAATCACTGGGAATAGCCTGGGCACTATTGGCTCTGCTCTTTTACCTGATTCCGCAGCTGCTGATCGGTCGTGGGGTTTCGATTTATTCGGTAATAATCGTTCTTGGATTAATTCTCGCGTGGCGCGTGATTATTCATAATCTAACCGGTCATCCCGACATTGGGGAGAAAATCCTCATCGTCGGAACCGGGGAAGCTGCGCAGGAGATCGCAAAGGCTACTGAAGAAAGACTCGACGCGGGGTATCGCGTAGTTGGATTCATTTCGGAGAACACCAAAACGGATCTCGCAGAATTTGAAGGCAAAAGGGTTATCGGAACAACGGACGACCTTGAAGAGATCATCAAAGATTCGAACGTCGATCGGGTCGTAATCGCACTTCGGGAACGACGAGGTACATTTCCAACCGAAACCCTTCTCCAAATGAGTTTGGCGGGAAACGTGAATATAGAGGAATGCGCCTCCTTTTTTGAGCGGGTAACAGGCAAAGTACACGCCGGGATGCTGCGCCCTTCCTGGCTGATATTTGAAGGCCGGGGACGCGACACGCGTTTGAAATCTGCCTTTAGGGATACGATCCATCGATTGGTGGCGCTTGTTGGTTTAATCGCATCATTGCCGATCGCAGTGATCACCGCGGTTTTGATAAAGATCGATTCGAAGGGCCCCGTTTTCTATAAGCAGGAAAGGGTCGGGAAAAATGGAAAGACTTTTCACGTCGTAAAATTCAGGTCGATGAAAGTTGACGCGGAAAAGGACGGACTACCGATCTGGGCGGATTCCAATGATGGACGGGTGACCCGAATCGGACGAATAATTCGTGTTATTCGTGTAGATGAAATACCCCAATTTTGGAATATAATCAAAGGAGAAATGAGTTTCGTCGGGCCACGGCCGGAGCGGCCGCATTTTGTTTCTCAGCTTGCGGAAGAGATTTTGTTTTATGAACATCGGCATCTGGTGGCGCCCGGGTTGACCGGTTGGGCGCAGATAAAGTACCCGTACGGATCGTCGGTTGAGGACGCGAAACAAAAGCTGCAGTATGATCTTTTTTACATAAAAAACCAGAATTTAGTGCTGGATTTTGTTATTTTTTTTGAAACGATAAAAACGGTTCTTTTTGGACGCGGCGGAAGATAGTTTTTTGTTGATAAATAATTGGATATATATAGTTAATAAGAGTTTGTAATGGATGAGTGGTTAGCCATAACGGGTGACCGTACGGAGACGAGAATATGAGAGCAGTAAAACTACTTAAAAGTACGTTGGTATTGATGATTTGCGGATTGGTTTTTCCGGGCGCTGTTTTAGCGCAGGAAAAAGACCCGATAAAGGAACCAGAAAAGATCGCGAAAGTGGAAAAGATGCCGGATCCGGCTGATACGCCGGAACCAAAAGACGACGATCCGGAGGTAGCCGAGGCAAAAAAGGTCACCAATACCTATACGAATTATCTTGAGGATTATAAGCTCGGACCAAATGATGTGATATCGGTTGAAGTATTTGGTCAATGTCCGGATTACTGCAAAACCGGAATCACCGTTCCGCCGACTGCCAGAATCAATTATCCTTTGATCCGGGAAGGCGTTTTCGTCGGTGGTAAGACGACTTTTCAAATTCAGGATGAAATCACCAAAAAACTCGATGAATACATCATTGATCCGAAGGTCACCGTAACTCTGGACAAAGCGGGATCGGCACATTATTCGGTAATGGGGAAAGTAATTGCTCCCGGACCAAGAATCATGGACCGGCGTATCACCATAAATGAAGCGATCATCGGAGCAGGCGGATTGGCTAAAAATGCGAGCAGAAAAAAGGTTTTCATCGCGCGGTTTAATGCTCAAGGATTTTATGAAAGGCAGGCGGTTGACTTAGTAGCGATCGAACGCGGCAAGATACCGACCATCTTCCTAAAGCCGGGTGATCAGGTCATCGTTGGTTCAAAGGGATTTACATGGGATAAATTCTTCGATTATTTGGGAAGAGCGGGCGCGGCCCGGATTCTTTTTGGCAGCCCGTTTTAGACTTTACCTATTGTTTTATGGAAGGCGGTCTTGTGCCGCCGTTTTACTTTTGCGATGCGATTCTTTTTGAGACATACGATTATTCTCCTAATAGTTTTCGGGGCCTTTCAGGTGACCAATGCCGGCTGGCGGCGGCTTAACACGAATACGTTAGCGTGGCTTAAAACGATCCACTTTTCCGATGCGGAAAACGGGTGGATCGGCGGCACCCACGGGACATTGCTAAAAACTGCTGATGGCGGGAGGACTTGGCGCCAAAGGGCGAGATTCACGGAAGATACAATTCGCCAGGTACACTTCTTCAGTAAATCGACCGGATGGCTGCTCTGCGAGCGCAATGTTTACACACTTGGTTCTAAATCTCCTTCGTATCTACTAAAAACGACTGACGGCGGCGAAAACTGGACCCAGATCGATTTCGAAAACAAACAGCGCCAACGGATCACAAATATTTTCTTTGCAAACAGCGGGTTTGGACTGGCGGTCGGAGAGACCGGAGCTCTTTTTGGCTTAGAAGATGACAATTACAGCTGGAAAAAACTTTTAGCTCCAAGCAGATACTTGATTCTAGGCGGGTCATTTTCCGACAACCTGCGCGGCACAATAGTAGGCGGCGGCGGAACGATCTTCTTTACCGAGGATGCCGGTGCGAGCTGGAATCCGGCGTATGTTTCGGGGAAAACGAGGTCGAAGTTAAACTCGGTCTATTTTGCCGATGCGAAACACGGGTGGGCAGTCGGATCGAAGGGGAAGATCTACCAAACTGTAAATGGCGGTAGATTTTGGCGGGCGCAGCGTTCGAATATCAGCGAAAATCTGAATGATGTCTTTTTTTCAAATACGGCAAATGGCTGGGCAATAGGTGACAACGGCGTGATCTTAAAAACTACGAGCGGCGGAAACGTCTGGAAGCCGGTTCGTTTCAATTCAAGACACAAGCTCGAGAAAATAGTCTTCAACGGAAAGAAGGGTTGGATCGTCGGTTTTGGCGGGACGATCGCCTATTACGAGCCGGAAAATATGTCCTCAGCAATTCGGCCGAAATTCAATACGAGGTACAAAAAATAAGGGTCGCTTAACTTGACATAAAGGGCAAAATTTTCGTAGCATTGCAATTCGCTGTTTGGCATTTAACAGCGAGTTTTTTTGACAAAAATCTTGAAAATTGGGCATATATGTCAATTGGTAGACAGCCTCCCTTACAAGGAGGAAGTTGGAGGTTCGAGTCCTTCTATGCCCACCATCTAGATCTCAGATTTCAAATTTAAGATTTCAAACTGCATTGTAGGCAGACTACTTTGGAAATTTTTAATATGAGTTTGAAATCGGTTTGTGCGGAGTCGTAGTTCAGTTGGTTAGAACGCCAGCCTGTCACGTTGGAGGTCGCGGGTTCGAGTCCCGTCGGCTCCGCCATTAAAATATGAAAGCTGCCGGCAGAAATGCCGGCAGCTTTTTGTTTTTACAACATAGGCGGGCGGACGTTCGACTTTTGTCTGGCAGTTTTATACCTCGCATTCGAAGTTCAGTCTGTTAAAGAGATCCCCCAAAGTATTTGTTTACGGTGGGCCGATAATGCGGGCTAAGCTTAAGCTCAGTACCGTCTTTGAGGATAACCCTGTAATTTCCACGAAACCATGGCTGCAGTTCACTGACATAATCGATATTGACGATCGTAGAGCGCCCGATGCGTTGGAATTTATGTGGATTCAGCTTTTGCTCAAGCTTGCTTATCGCTTCACGGAAAATGTGATTAGTGTCTTTAGTGTGAAGCAACACATAATTTCCTTCGGCCTCGATCCAGAAAACTTCATCCTCCTTTAGGAAAAAAACCCGGCCACCGGATTTGATTACGAAGCGCTCGACAAACTGCTCAGGTGATTTTCGCTCCGCCAAAAACTTTCGAAGCTGCGCGTTGATTTCATTTGCTCCCCGATTTTCGATCTGTTGAACAGCCCGTTCAAATGCCTGATCAAACCGCTCCTGGCTATAAGGTTTCAGTAGATAATCGGCGGCGTTAACATCAAATGCGCGTATTGCGTATTCATCGAAGGCGGTTACAAAAATTACCGCGGGTTGTTGGTCCTCTCCTGCGATTTTCTCGAGAAATTCAAATCCGTTAACTTTTGGCATTTGAACGTCGAGAAAAACCATATCCGGCATCGCGCCGATCGCCATTTCCGCTGCTTCCTCGCCGTTGAGACACTCGCCCACAATCCGAACATCGGAACGCAGTTCGAGCATCTGACGAAGCATGTTTCGACCGAGAGGTTCGTCATCGACTATCAATACGCGAATTTTGCTTTCTGTGGTCATTGTTTTATCCGGACGGAATCTGTCTCTTCGTCGGCAGACGCAACGTAATCAATAATCCGCAGTGGCCATTGGGAGCATCGAAATCAAACCGAAAGTTTTCTCCATAGAACTGCCTGAGCCGGGCCCTCGTATTTGATAGACCAACACCGCTCGAAAAGATGTTGGATTTGTCGGCGATGCCGGGTCCATTGTCTGCGATCTCAACCTTTAACCAGCCGTTTTCCCGATTTGCGCGGATATCTATTTTCCCGTTTTCGGTCACGGGTGCGATTCCGTGAGTTATCGCATTCTCAACAAGGGGCTGGAGGATCAGATTCGGAATCCGAAAATGCAATACATCCGGAGATACGTTTATATTTGTCTTTAGACGATTTCCGAATCGAATTTTTTCGATCTCAAGATAACACCGAAGCATTTCGATTTCTTTTTCGACGGCAACCTCTTGAACACCGACATTTTCCAGTGTCATGCGCAAGAAATCCCCAAGTCGAACCGTCATCTCTCTGGCTGTTGCCGGGTTTTCCGCCTGTAGTGCCGCGATCGAATTTAAGACGTTAAAAAGAAAATGCGGTTGGAGCTGCATCTTTAATGCCTGCAGCTCGGCTCTTGAAAGCTGTGCTTCCAGTTTCGAATTGCGAACCTCCTCTTCCCGCAGACGTTTATAATAATTTACCGCCTGACCGAAACTCAGGACGAGGGCAAAAAAAACGAGTCCGATAGAAAAGTCTGTTATCAGAATAAAAATTTTGCCCGGCAGCCAGGTCATCAATTCGGCAAATGGCTCGAAGAAAAGCAAATTTATCAATACAGGAAAAATCGCTCTTGTTGCTGCAAAAAGTAAACCGAGCGGCAGAAAGATCAAAACGCCGTAAATCCAATTATTCTTATTAAGAGGGAACCGGTTGCAAAGCCAAAGTGTTAAGGGGATTAAGCCGACCCAAATCAGCCAGCCAACGACATCCCACCTGATCATTTCGTAGATATGTTCTGATCCGTAGAATATCCCATCGTGGTACGTGCTGGTATATGACCGGAACCCATCGATCAGTCCCAGCACCAAACAAAACGGAAGCAGCAGTAGAATCTGGAGCCTGCGATTAACAAATAATTTTTTTGACATTTTACTTCTCTATATTCGAATCACCCATTGCTGTTTATCACGTGTCTTTGTTTTACGCATCTCGGATTTTATTATTTCCGTGATCCTGCATTTGGATACGGAAGATCAGCCGCCTAATTTACCTCGTTATTTCAATTTGGCTGTTTCCGGTAATGTCCGTGAAGCGCTAATAGAATAACCGGCTGCATCGACACCTATTACCGTTTCCAAAGCCTTGGATTTTGCCCACGAGGGCGATGTTGGCAACCATTTTAGACGCATGATTTCGCCGCTGATCGTTTTTCGCGTAATATTTCCCACAACGACATTTTTATTACCTCCCTGATCGATAAAAAATTTCCCTTCAAAGTCAGCCGAATCAGATGTTAAAACGGGCAACTCCGGTTCAAATTTTATCTTCATCTCCTTTTCCCCTTCGAAGCGCGCTCTCAATTTTACCGAACGTAAATTATAGCCGGATGCAGTAGTGTGGACGACTATTCTTATGGTCGAAGGGCTGGCAGCGGCAGGATTTATCTCATCAATGACCAGTTCATCTCGGTGATTTGAAATGATCTTCAGATTGCGTTTATAGCCGGAGCCATTGGAAAGAACCCATTTCCCTCCCTTTGAAAGTTTTTCGGGTCGGGAAATAACCGTCCACTTCTCGTTCCCTGTTCGTATCATGCCCATGTGTCTTCCGATAGTGAAAGTTCCATGATACGCATAAAAATAAGGGGGCGAGCTTATTTGCGGCCATGGCTTTGCCTCAAATATCTTGCCGCCGATCTTTAAGGCAGTCCCGTCGCCGATCGTTGTGCCGATGTCACGATATTCGACGCGCAAATTTTCACTCCGGACATCGTTGATACCCGCGCCGCGAACAGAAGGCGTGCCGGTCGGGATTACGCGCCATAAAATGGGTTGGCCATCTTTACCCTTAAAACCAAACCCGTAGATCGGCAATCCTTCGTCAGATTCCGACCGCTTAAAATCGATTTTCGTAAGGATCGGCTCTTCACCTTGCATTCTTCGCTTCAATGCATTCAGTTCGGAGTTGCAATAATAAATCCTTTTATTCGTAGCCTTTTCGATCAAAATAACCTCTACCGTGGAGGCGTCGTTTGGATCAAAAACGGCTATGATCTCCTCATATTTGTCGTGTCCCCCGATGTCTTGCGCAAGATAAACCGGCGCGTATTCATACTCGGCAATTATCGGAAGGACCGGCATAAATAAATCGGTTCTGATCCGGGCTTCGACAACCGCCGCAGCCGGCAAAAAAATTGACAGTAGAAAAAACGTATATCCGAATCTAAATCCTCTCATTGAAATCTCCTTAAATTAAAAGCTAAAACGCAAACCAAACTCGATGCGTCTTGCTGGACCGGCGGAAAACGCCCGACCAAAAAACGGTGAATTTAAAACGCCGGTTAAACCGTTTCGGTTGACCCGGTTAAGCAAATTGCTAACCCGAACATTTGCCGTGAGGCTGTAGTGCCTTTCTTTCTGTTTTCTGAGCACGAAAGTTTTTCCAATATTCATACTCACGGTGAAATTTGCAGGATTCGTGCCGACGTTGCGCCTGAGATTGCCATTTACCACATTGGGGTTTAGAAAACCGAAATCGGTTTCCAACGCACGGGGATCAGCGGAGGTGGTTATTTCCGGCCGGTCGTTGAAAATACCGTCACCGTTATTGTCTTGCCCGGTAGTAACATTCAGCGGAATTCCCGAAGCTGCATTGATTGAAGCCGAAAGCCGCAGACTCCATGGGAGATTTACCCGCGAACTAAAAAACATACGATGCCGCGAATGCCAAACCGGAGGAGAAAATTCGCCGGTTAGTTCGTAGCTCGACTGTGGGAACACAAAGGCTCCGTGAGCATCTGTCTTAAAATCGAAATTCAAATAGCCCGCATTTATGCTAAAAAGTTTATAGGTGTTTTGATTTACGCCTATATACAGCACCTTTCCCCGTAACTTGCCGGCGGATTCGAATTGCAGAATGTTTTTGTGCGTTCCAAATGGGCGCGGTGCCGTCAATGGATCGGCGTTAGCCTCACTTACGGCCGGCGCATTAATGTTTCTTGATCGAAATTGGGACCAACCACTTGTCCAACTGTAGCTTGAGGACATGCTCCAGCCTTGCGGAAATTTTCTTTGTATTTCGACCCGCATCTGGAGCGAACCGGGCGCTTTTAGGTTCGGGTCCAGGACGCGGCGAACCGAAATCGGCGTGACTAAAGCTCCTCCCGAAAAAGGGTCCGGATAACCTGGATCCTCAATGAGTATTCGCTGCTGCTTTACGCCGTCCAATCTTCCCGCGGTCAAAAGGAGCGCATCGCCTATACGTTGATAAAATATCCCAGCCCGCGCGCGGAAAGCCCAGATACGTTTCTTGTCGGGCGAATAGGCAATACTTACACGCGGAGCAAACCGGATCCTGTCCTTGGGCAATGTCTGCGATTCGGCCCGAAGCCCAAGGCTTACCAGCAATTTTTTGTTTAAGCGCCATTCGTCCTGAACAAACGCTGCAAAAAGCCACTGGCTGGTCGAAACGATCGGTTCGCCGAGATTAACCGAAAACTGCGTGGGCACACCGCCCGGCAAATCCAAATTTGTGCGGCGATATTGCTCCAGCCCGGAAATGAAAATTGGTTTCCCGCCTTCGACGATTTCCGTACCACCGAAAAAAAATGAACCGTTTTGGTTTTCGCGTCTGAGATCGCGTGTTCTGAAATTAAATATTTGTGTGCCGATCTTTAGGATGTGACTGCCGACCTCGGTAATAAGATTATTGCTGATTTCGAGATCAGTTTCTTCGAGCCTGGATTCCTCTAAATCTGCGCCGCCTGAGGTAAACGCGCCAGCGACCCGAATAATAGGGCCATTCTCGGCGGCGTTTTGATTTGTATCTCTTAGGGTTAGACCGATTCTGAATTCATTTACAGTTTTCGTGTTTACGACTGCGGTTTCCGAAACGCGAAAGACGTGTTCGGTTTGCCGGTAGTCGACTGCCCGACTTGGAAGATCGGTTCCTCCAATTCCCTGATTCGATGCCGTGTTGGAATTGAAAATATATCTGAACACGAGCGAATGGTTCTTATCTGCCTGCAGATCGCCGCGGACCGAGCCGATCGCTAAACGTTTCGGATTGGGGATATTGGCTTTAAAGCTTGTTGGATCGAAAGCGTCATCGAGGGTTGCTGCGTTTACAGCTGCAGATTCATCAAGGTCCCGTTTTTCAAAATCTACAAAAAAACCAGCGCGATCTTTTCGTATGGGTGCACCAAGCTGAAAGCCGTACCGCTTCGTTTGGGTGTTTGCACGAGTCGTGGCAAATGCATTTCGGGCGTTAAGTATGTCGTCGTTGAAGTTAATAAAGGCTGAACCTGTTAGGGGTCCTGAGCCGGGTTTTGTTGTGATCTCGATTCTTCCTCCCCGAAAAGGAGGGAAATTGTATTCAGCCGAGAATAGGTTTGGGTTTACACGAACCTCACGTATCGCGGATTTCGATGGAAGCCTGCCCTCATTTAAGAATCCATCTACGGTTACGATAGCGCTGCCCGGAGCGCTGCCTGATGAGGCGGCAAGGTTTTGGAGCTCAGTGTTTAATTCGTCGGGATCGTCCGGCAAGTCTTCTAGTTTTTTCTGAGAAATAACCAGGGTGCCTGCTAGCGATTCGGGATCCAGTACATCGGAATCGGATTTTTCTACAGAGACGTTTTCAAGTATTGTTGGATAGAGAACGATTGAAAGCGCAGTTCTACCGGTTGTGTTTGCAGCGATTGCCGCTTTGTGGTCGGCAAAACCGGTGGCGGTTACTCTGATCTCATATCTACTGTCGGCAACCAAGTTGTTAAACTCAAACCTTCCAAGTTCATTTGTCACAGAAGATCGATCATCGGCATTTTCACCTTTTAGGGAAACCCTCGCTCCAATGATCAAGGCGCCAAGTTCGTCCTTGACCTCGCCTGCAATTGTCGCTGCTTGCTGCTGAGCCTCTATGGAGACAGTAGTGCAGAAAATAAAAGACAGGCTAATGACGATCAGAAAAAAATGCCTAAACTCCGGTTTATTAATACTTAAAATCGGCCAACGCATAATATTCCCCAATCTCTTGAGCTATGTTCAGAGTCTAAAAGACATTCGGGGAAAGGAAAATATTTTTGTGACTAACGTGCATTATTGACTAATTAAGTGGTTATTTCGGGGTTGATTTTGCCCTGCAGCAAAAAAAATGAATCTAGTTACCCCTAATTTGTCGAAGACACTCTCATAAGGGCATTTATCAGCAAGTTTATGAAACAAAAAGTTCTTCTGTCTTTATAAGTTTGAAGTTAGCAAATCTGCTCACTGCCTAATACATGCTCTTCCTTAAATTTTAATGGAACAGGGAAGGAGAGAAATTATGAAAACACGTATAACACTAATTCTAAGCATTTGTATCGCAGCCGCTTTCGCGCTGGCATGCGCCGAGCCGGGTGCAAAAAAAGCAACGGGCGATGATTCGAAGTCGGTTTCCAAGAAAGACGACATGAATGATCAAGCTAAAGACGATACGGGTAAGAAAGACGATGAAGAAATGGAGAAAAAGGACAACCCGAAGGTTGGAGGCGCTGAAATGTCGATGGAAAAAGACATCGTGGACAACGCCGCAAATTCCAAAGATCACACGACGTTGGTCGCTGCTGTAAAGGCGGCCGGGTTGGTTGAGACCTTGAAAGGCGACGGTCCGTTCACGGTCTTTGCGCCTACCAATGCTGCTTTTGAAAAGCTGCCAAAGGGAACGGTTGATACGCTTTTGAAACCTGAAAACAAGGAAAAGCTGAAAGGGATATTGACCTATCACGTTGTCGCCGGAAAATTTGACGCAAAAGCCGTTGGCGAGGCGATCAAGAAGGGCGATGGAAAAGCATCCTTGAAAACTGTTGCGGGCGGCGAAATAACCGCTTCGATGGATGGCGAAAAGGTTGTAATCACAGACGCCAAGGGCGGTAAATCAACGGTCACGATCGCGGATGTCTATCAGAAGAATGGTGTTATCCACGTAGTCGATTCGGTAATGCTGCCGGAATAAACGGCCTATCAATCCAAATAGAAAAAAGAGACGCGAAACTATCATGATCGCGTCTCTTTTCGTCTGCTCTTCGTGCAGAATCTAGCCCTTTCTAAGCTCGGTCAATACTTGTTTAGCAACCGCTTTTAATGTATCAAAAACCCCATCGCCTTCCGTTGCTACCGCATCAAAAACCGGCTCGCCCTTCTTTTGAAGCTCGGCTGTCAATTCATCAACCGGAATCACATTTGGGAGATCGCGTTTGTTTAACTGCAAAACATACGGAATCTTCATCAGATCGAATCCCTGCGACTGCAGATTCTCCTCGAGGTTATAAAGCGACTCGATATTCGCGTCCATACGCTCTTCCTGGCTGTCAGCAACGAATACGACACCGTCAACTCCCTTTAAAATGAGCTTTCGCGATGCATCGTAATAAACTTGTCCGGGTACGGTATAGAGATGAAATCGGGTCTTAAATCCTCGAACTGTTCCAAGCTCAAGCGGCATAAAATCGAAGAAAAGAGTCCGATCTGTTTCTGTTGCAAGACTGATCAGCTTACCTTTCGCCTGAGGCGCCGTCGAATCGTAAATGTACTGGAGATTCGTGGTCTTCCCGCACAGGCCGGGGCCGTAGTAAACGATTTTGCAGTTAATTTCGCGTGATGCGTAATTTATAAATGTCATAGCTTTTATCTAAGTTTCGTTTTAAGTAAAGAGGCTGTCTATATCGTCGTCGGTTATTTCGGCAAAAAACGAAGTCTCGTTGAGCGACTGATTTGCCGATGAATAGGCAATATCTTCCAGGATCTTGGCAACTTCGAAACTCACCTTTTTCGTTCGCAATTTAACCAAGCTAAGCGTCGAGCGCTCGTCAAAGACAACAACTAAAAGGCTTCGACCGATCACACTGATAAAAATGCTCTCCCGCTCTCCCTCATGAACGACCGCCGGAAACTCATCCTCACCGATAAGTTTTGCCATACTGCTCGTTGCAGCAACATTTCCGGCAGCAAGAGAGGAGAAACTTGTCGTATCCATGTCACCGATATCACCATGGAAGGCGATGGGCTGCCCATCGCGATCAACTAGGAATACTACCCTTGCTCTGCACGCAACGCAAAGCTGCGCGAGCGAGGATTTGATCCTTCGAAAATTTTCTTCGTTAATAACTACGGGAGCTTCTGCCATTATATCGTCTCGCTATAAAAATCTGCGGCCATCAGAGGAAGTTTAGCCGCTCAAAAAAATTGTCAGTGATTAAAGTGAAAAAGTTTAGGTTTCTCAGGCAGGGTTTCGTGACAAACCACAACTACTAAATTAGCATAATGCAGCTTTGCGCTTCAAGTGAATTTTTTAGTTTTATCAACTTTCAACAACTTTTAGCATAATTCGGGCAGGATGTGCCTGAAATGGCTGATTTTCTCACAACCACGCGGTCCAAATCCGATTGCTTAGTAAATCGAAAAAATGATAAAATTACCACAAAGTAGGCCAGTCTGGCCTACCGCCCAGAAATTAAATCCTGCCCTTTAGAATTACGCAAACTTTCCTATAATTATAAAAGCGGATGAAGAACCATTTATTTTCACAAACATCTCTTGGGTTGAATATTGTCACGATCGGCGGCGGCAATGGCCTCTCTACGCTTTTATCAGGACTGAAGGAATATGTCGGAGCGGATGAAAATCCGACCTGGATAAAAAATCTTTCGGCGATCGTAGCGGTCTCCGATGATGGAGGAAGTTCAGGAAGACTCCGTGACGAGCTGAATATGCTCCCGCCCGGCGACATAAGAAATTGCCTGGTTGCGTTATCAGAAGATTCGCATTTACTTTCAAAGATCTTTCGGCACCGGTTCGAGGGCGACGGCGAGCTTGCCGGACACAATTTCGGAAATTTATTTCTCGCAGCTTTGTCGGAGATCACGGGTGATTTTGCAGAAGCGGTGAAACTGTCCTCGGAGATCCTGGCGAGCAAAGGCCATATTTACCCAGCGACTACAGAAGATGTTCGGTTGATCGCGGAGTTGGAAAACGGCGATATCGTAAAAGGTGAAACAAACGTGGCAAAGGTCGGGAATTATATTAAACGGCTGCGTCTGGAGCCCGAGACCTGCCATCCGATGCCGGAAACCCTTCTCGCCATTCACGATGCAAATATTATCACTATCGGCCCGGGATCTTTGTTTACCAGTTTACTGCCGCCGATTTTGGTTAAAGGAGTCGCCGAAGCTATCTCTCAATCTTCAGCGACGAAGATCTACATTTCAAATCTAATGACCCAGCCGGGCGAAACCGATGGATTTAATGCCCATATGCATATTGGAGAGGTCAAGAAATATGCGCCGGAGATTAAATTTGATTACGTCCTTGTTAACAATCATTCGATACGGGATTCGCAAAAGTCTATGTACAAGATGACGGGAGCAAAGCAAATCGGAATTGCGGATTCGATCTCGCCGGAGACCGTTAATCAAGCTAAAGTGATCTATGGTAACCTCTTGGATGAAGGAGAGATGGTTCGCCATGATCCTGCGAAGCTTGCCAAAGTGGTCATGCTATGCGCACTGCAACAGCCCCAGATGACAAAAATGCGCGATAAAATGCGGGCTTTAGTTACTCCCTGAAAATTTCTATGGAAACAAACATCAACGAACGGAAACCGCTGGATGTGCTCATCCTGGCTGCGGGATTGGGAACTCGTATGCGTTCGAATCTGGCGAAGGTTCTGCATCAACTGGATGGGCGTCCGCTGATCAATCATGTTTGCCTAACGGCGAAGTTACTAAAGCCCCGGAAGATCTATACCGTGATCGGTCACCAAGGCGAAGATGTGAAAGAAGCGGTTTTGGATCAGATCAGCGGTGAAGAAGCCGAATTTCCTTGGCAAAAAGAACAATTGGGAACGGGTGACGCAGTTAATTCTGCACGCGAATTTCTGGAAAACGAGAATTCAACACTGCTAGTGCTTTCAGGCGATGTACCGATGATCAGATCCGAGACGCTCGCGAAATTGGTCGAGCAGCATATATACCAAAATGCGAGTTGCACGATCTTGACGGTTGAGCTTGATGACCCAACCGGTTATGGAAGAGTCGTTCGGGATTCAAGTGATATTTTCTCCCGGATAGTTGAGCAGAAAGATGCGTCAGATGAAGAATTGAGGGTCAGTGAAATAAATTCCGGCATTTACTGCTTTGACACCAAAAAGCTTTTCGAAATGCTATCAAGGGTTAGTAATGACAATGCCCAGGGAGAATATTATCTGACTGACGTTCCCAAGCTTTTGCTGGAATCGGGTGATCGGGTATCTCTCTATAAACATCATGACAGAACGGAGATCGAAGGTATCAATAATCGCAAGCAGCTCGCCGAGATGGAAAAAAATCTTCGTGAACGCGTAATTGAACGAACGCTGCTAGAGAGTGGAGCCACCCTGGTCGACCCTGCGAGTGTTTATATTAGTGCTTCTGCAAAGATCGGCCGGGATACGGTGATCTACCCGAACGTCTCGATCGAGGGCGAAACAGAAATTGGCGCGGGATGTACGATTCGTTCGGGAACCCGAATCGCGGATTCGAAGATCGGAAAGAATGTGTCCGTCCTTGATAGTTGTTTGATCACAGAAGCGAAAGTCGGGGATAACTGCAATGTCGGGCCGTTCGCCCACCTAAGACCAAACGCGGTTATGAAAGAAGGGGCCAAGGTCGGTAACTTTGTTGAAATGAAAAAGACGATTCTTGGCAAAAACTCTAAGGCGAATCACCTGACTTACCTGGGAGACGCGACGGTCGGAGAAAACTCAAACATTGGCGCGGGTACGATCACCTGCAATTACGATGGAAAAAATAAACATGAAACCAATATTGGGAACCGGGTAAAAATCGGTTCGGATACTATGTTGGTGGCCCCGATAAAGATTGGTGATGATGCGACCACGGGGGCAGGAACCGTTGCTACGAAAGACGTTTTGCCAAATACACTTGTGGTCGGATCTCCTGCCCGCGAGATCAAGACTATTGAGAAAAAGGAAAAGTAGTATTGAGGAAATTTTAAGGAATCTGCCCTTCATACAAATAGAATATTATGTGCGGAATTGTTGGATACGTTGGAAATAAACAGGTTGTGCCTTTGATCCTTGATGGATTACGCAAGCTCGAATACCGAGGTTACGATTCTGCCGGGATCGCGGTTGTCGATGAAGACAATCAGCTGACCCTGCGGCGTGCGGAAGGGAAGCTGCGAAATTTGGAAGAAGCGATTCGTTTGAACCCTTTGGATGGAAATTACGGGATCGGCCATACGCGCTGGGCGACGCACGGCCGGCCAACGGAAGAAAACGCTCATCCGCACAGGGACCAGTCGGGCAAGATAGTTGTTGTGCACAATGGCATTATTGAAAACTATCTCGAGTTAAAGAAGCGTCTTGGTGAACTCGGAAGTGAATTCAAGACGGAAACCGATACCGAGGTTGTCGCTCATTTGATTGGCCACTATGTTGAATCGGAGGGTCTGTCACTCGAAAAGGCGGTTCAGAAAGCGGTCAAAGAACTCCGGGGTATTTTTGCGCTTTCGATAATTTCTGTTGACGAGCCTGACACGATCATCGCCGTTCGTGAAGGCCCCCCGGTCGTTATCGGTTTGGGCGATGCGGAATTTTTTGTAGCATCCGACATTCCGGCGATCCTGCAGCACACACGGGACGTGTTTTACCTGGGCGAAAAGGAAATTGCCGTTCTCACGAAGGATTCGGTTCGCGTTACGGATTTTGATGGAAATGTGGTCGAACCAAAGCAGCAGCGTATTACCTGGGATCCGATCATGGCCGAAAAAGGTGGTTTTAAGCACTTTATGCTCAAGGAGATCTACGAGCAGCCAAGGGCCGTGCGCGATACCGTGCAGGGTCGGGTTTCACTGGACGATGGAAAAGTATATCTCGATCCGATGGATATATCGGAAGAAGATTTTGAAAATCTTACGTCGATCAAGGTCGCCGCATGCGGAACATCATGGCACGCCGGAATTGCCGGAAAATATATGCTTGAAGAGATGGCAAGAGTTCCTGTTGAGGTCGATTATGCCTCGGAATTTCGTTACAGAAATCCGGTTTTGACGGAAACGGATCTTTTACTCGTAATTTCGCAATCCGGTGAAACTGCCGATACGATCGCGGCTATGCGTGAAGCTAAACAGGCCGGATGTAAGGTTCTCGCGATTTGCAACGTTCAGGGCTCAATGATCACGAGAGAAGCGGAAGGCACCATTCTGACCCACGCCGGACCCGAAATTGGTGTTGCGTCGACAAAAGCTTTTACATCGCAGATGATCGCGATTTATCTCTTTGCACTCTATTTGGGCCAGTTGCGCGGCAAGATCGATAAGGCGGAAGCAAAGCATCACGCACAGGAATTAGCAGAATTGCCATTGAAGATCGAACATCTTCTGAGCGATGCCGATAATATCGAAGAAATGTCGAAGGAGTTTTTCCGCTCTCAGGATTTCTTATATCTTGGACGCGGGATCAATTTTCCGGTCGCCTTGGAGGGCGCATTGAAGCTCAAAGAAATTTCCTATATCCACGCCGAAGGCTACCCGGCGGGGGAGATGAAACACGGACCCAACGCACTGATCGATGAAAAACTCCCGGTTGTGATCGTTAATACGCGAGAAGAGGGCAACAAAAATAGCGAACTGCGTTACGAGAAAACGCACTCGAACATCGTCGAAGTAAAATCACGCGATGGAATAATCTTGTCGGTCTTAACGGAAAACGACGAAATGAGTTCGCTCGTTTCAGATTTTGTTATCGACGTGCCGGAAACAAACGATTTGCTCGCGCCAATTCTTTCCGTTGTACCTTTGCAGTTGCTCGCATATCATATCGCCGTCCGTCGCGGTTGCGATGTCGATCAACCGCGGAATTTGGCGAAATCGGTGACAGTGGAATAGTACACTTCGCAGCGGGACTTTGAGTGCAAATGATTCATTTTTTCTGCGCGATGAAAATTTGGTGAAATGTAAGAATCGGGCAAAATTGGTATATATTTATAGGGGCTGATTTGCTGTAAGATTCATTGCCGGCGGGTCAACTTAAAACGAAAATCTACGTTGAATTTCAACGTAGATTTTTTGTCGTTTTTGACGTAAAAAATGATTGAAAAAATGCGAGTTAATATCTATACTCAATCAATTATTTAGCCCTATGAATCCTGAGCGCTGGCAAAAATTGGAATCGATATTTCAGGCCGCAGTCGACCTCAAAATAGAGGACCGCAAAGAATTCCTCAAAAGTGAGTGTAACAAAGATTCAGCACTGAAATCGGAGGTCGAAAATCTACTCAACAATCTCAATTCCGTTGACGGCTTCCTCGAAGGAGCCGTTTGGACCGATGAATATTTTGCCGAGTCGTCGGCGAAACGCCGGATCTCGGAATCGATCGCGGATTGGACTGAGAAGGCGGACGGGGATTTTTTGATCGGCACGCGAATCGGAGTTTTTGAGATTAAGGAAGAGATCGGGCGCGGCGGCATGGGTACCGTTTATCTGGCGGAGCGGGCCGATGGTGAATTCAAACAAAAAGTTGCGATAAAGCTCGTCAACCGCGGGATGAACACCGATTTTATCGTTAATCGTTTTCGGAACGAAAGGCAGATCTTGGCTTCATTTGAGCACCCTCACATTGCCAGATTGCTTGACGGCGGCACGACGCCGGACGGTTTGCCGTATTTTGTCATGGAGTTTGTCGAAGGCGAGACGCTCTATGATTATTGTGATAAGCACCGACTCGATATAACGAAACGCCTGGAACTGTTTACGCGTGTTTGTGAGGCGATTTCATATGCTCATGAAAAACAGATCATCCACCGGGATATAAAACCCGGCAACATTCTGGTTACAAAAAATGGTATGCCGAAATTACTCGATTTCGGTATTGCTAAAATTCTCAATACCGACCTGATCCATGAATCGCAAAGCCCAACCGCTTCAATCATTCGTTTGTTGACGCCGGACTACGCCTCGCCTGAACAAATTCAGGGACTTGAGATAACGCCTGCATCCGATATTTATAGCTTAGGAGTATTGCTTTATGAGCTTCTCACCGGACACCGGCCGTATGATTTCTGCGACCATTCACTTGATGCGATAGCAAAAGTTATTTGTGAAACTGAACCAAAGCCGCCAAATGAGATACTGGGCAGCGAGGAATATATTCGACCCGAATATCGTGGTGATCCTTCAAAAATAGCTGAGACGCGGAATACCAGCCTTGCAAGGCTCTGCCAAGACGTCGGCGGTGACCTCGAGAAAATCGTACTGAAAGCACTTTCGAAAGAACCGAATGCGAGGTATCGGTCAGCGGATGATTTTTCGGAAGATATCTACCGGTACGCTAATGGAAAGAAAGTCGCATCGAAATATTATCCGGTTCAGCAAAACGGCGATAAGAAAGGCAGGGTCAGCCATAGTGCTGGTACATCAATAGCGGTATTGCCATTTAAACGAATAAACGTAGGGATGAACGGGGAAACGGAGGATGATTTCCTTGGATTGGGTTTGGCCGATGCTCTGATCACGCGATTAAGCAGAGTCAGAGACTTGATTGTCCGTCCGACAAGTTCGATTCAATCATTTACGGAAGTGAAGTTTGATTCCTTGCTTGCCGGAAAAGAATTACAAGTCGACCATATTCTGGATGGCAGTATAAAGCGCGCGGGAGATCGTCTGCGTGTCACCGTCCAGCTATTGGATATTGCGAAAAATGCATCAATCTGGGCCACTACGATCGATGAAACGGTTGGCGATATTTTTGCTCTCGAAGATGCGATCTCGCGAAGGGTCGTCGAGGCCCTGATGCCACAATTGACGCGGAGTGAATTTGCGGTTTTTTCAAAACGCGGAACGAATAATGCGGAAGCTTATGAACATTACCTGCGCGGTCGTTATCATTTCAATACCTCGACCGAGGACGGTTTTGCAAAGGCTTTTTTATGTTTCAACAAGGCGATCGCGGAGGATCCCAATTACTCAAACGCCTATGTCGGCCTGGCAGATTATCATTGTTTTCTTGGAATTTATGGTGTTTTGCCGCCACATGAGTGTTTTGCGACCGCAATCGAAATGGCGCATAAGGCTGTCGAATTGGATAGCGAATCGGCTGAAGCACACGCGACCCTTGGTTTTGCGATCCACGGTGGGAATTATGATTGGTCAAAAGCCGAATATCATCTTGGCCGATCGCTCGAACTAAATCCGAATTCGGCAATTGCATTCGGTTGGCTGGCGATCGTTCGCTACACGGAAGGATTTTTTGCCGATGGTCTGGAGTTTGCCCGTAAGTCGATCGAATTAGACCCGCTGACGCCTTTTAATCATCATAATCTTGGGTGGGGTTTGTATTTTGCCGGACGATTTGACGAAAGTATCGCGCAGTACCAAAACATCATTTCGAATTTTCCAGATTACGGCCTGGCCTATTACGGTATATCCAAGAGTTTCCGCATGCTAAATAGAACAAAGGAGGCCTTTGAGGCTATTGAAAAGGCAAAACACATTTTTGGCGAAACAAATTTTATCAGATTATCGGAAGCCGAAACGTTTGCCGCCAGTGGTAAGAGCGCAAGAGCTCGAAAAATTCTACGCGATCTAACCTCAGCCGCTGATAAACGATTTGTCTCTCCATATCAAACGGCTTTGGTCTATTGCAATTTGGGTGACCGGAAATCGGCTTTTGAGTGTTTAGAAACTTCGGTTGAAATTCGCGATCCGTGGCTGAATTGGTTTGGGACTGAACCGGTTTTTGATTTGTTGAGAGATGACGAAAGAGTTCAACGGATTCTCGAATCGACCGGATACGATGTTTTTTTTGGAAGTTCCTCGGTGCCTAAACGCAAACTTATTCAAAAATCTGAGAATTCGGACCTTCATGATCTTCCGACACTTGAAACTCAAGATGAACCGGTGTCGAATAAAGAGACGCTTGAACCACTTAAATTCCTTTCGGAGACAAATCCAAAACGTCGCTTGGTTATCATCGCCGCAGTTATTCTGGTTCTGGTTTTTGCAGCAGGCATCTTGCTGCTCGAATTCAATCCGATCGAAAATCAAAAGTCCGCAGGGTCCGTTCCGAGAGCCCCTTCGATCGTGATTTTGCCACTTAAAACCCGCGATTCGGCAAACGAGGATCGCGGAATCGGTTTTTCGATCGCGCTAAGCAATCGACTTGGATATATTAAGCGTTTATCGGTTATCGCGCCGAGTTCGGCGCCAGGGGCAAGGGATAAGAGCTCCGGAGAGATCGGCAAGAAATACGACGTTGGATATGTACTGAGCGGGACGATCGATAATCAGGCTGATCGAGTTGCAATTACCGCAGAATTGACCGACCCGGCTACTGAAACCGTCATTTGGACCGAAGCATTTGTTGCCGAAGACGGCAATCTCTCTGAGATACAATCTGAAATTGCTGAAAAGATATGGACAACGATCGGGATCGAGCCCATGCCGACCGAAATAAAGCAGGTCTCAAGGGTTTATACAGATAAGCCGGCCGTTTATGATTTATATTTGAGAGGGCAGTATTATTTGGCGAAACGTTCACCGGAAAATATACGTATCGCGATTAAGACTTTTCAAAAGGCCGTCGAAATAGATTCGAATTTTGCGCTGGGTTACGCCGGATTGGCTGATGCCTACGTGCTTCATAAGACTTACGAATTACCCTCGCCGGTCGGTGCTTTTGATAATCAAAGAAGAATGCGCTGAAAGCTCTGGAGCTCGACGAAAACCTGGTTGAAGCATACACGTCGCTCGCCTACATCAAATTCAATCGCGACCGCGACCGCACGGGCGCAGAACTCGACTTTCGCCGGGCGATTCAGTTGAACCCCTCGTATTCTCAGGCTCATCATTGGTTTGGCCTGCTTTTGATCTCGTTGGCCCGACCAATGGATGCCGCCGATCAACTCGAAACCGCGGCGAGACTCGACCCGGATTCTCTTATCGTGAAAACTGAACTCGCAATGGCGTTTTTTCACAGCAAGCATTACGATGAAGCGAAGAAGATATGTGAAAATGTACTTTCGGAAAACGAAGAATTCGTTCCCGCCCTGAAGGTGCTGCGATGGACATATCTCATGAAAAAGGATTATAGATCGGCACGCTCGGTTTTCCAAAAAGAATTAAGCTATAGCGGGGGCGATCCGGGCGATCCCGATTGGAACATGATTTCCGCTCAGGTTGAATCATTAGAAGGCAACAAACGGCGAATTGGCGAAAAATTGGACAGGTCCCTCAAACACTCATCGGCTGGAAAAGCGAACTCGGCTTTTTCGTATGAAAACGCACTCGCATATAATTTACTTGGCAATCGGGAAAAGGCACTAAAATGGCTCGAGAAGGCAGAGATTGCACGTGACACCGATTTTATTATGCTGGAAATCGATCCCAGATTCGAAAATTTACGGACAGAACCACGCTTTCAAAAACTTCTAAGGAAACTCAAAAAGCGATCCTAACAAACCGCTATTTCAGGCGAATGCCGGATAAGCCTGGTTGAGGTGTTTCCGTTGCCGACAAGCAATCCCGTCAGAATTTACGCTTGAAATCATTTTTAAGCCCTCCAGATTTGCATTCCGAATGATGACTTTTGTCGCGCAGCTGCCATCATTAGTGGATGCCGTTCGCCGGCCATCTTGGTGTCTTCAACTAAAATCGGACAAGCCGATCGGATGAATCCGTTTCTGCGCAAAATCGGCAATTGGACAAACACCATTTTCTGAAATTTTGTCCTTCTTTGGGTGTGTAAGCGCACGATAACCCTATTCGGGAACAAACCCGTCGATGAGCGAAAGATTTCCTATTGTGGCATCCAGGCGCAATTGGATTATGTTTTGATACTCATCTGATCGATACCAGGCGAGTGCCTTCTCCTTATTATCAAATCTAATAAGCACCGGAAACTCAAGGTCTTTCTCACCTTCGAGAATTATTTGGTCACCGCCAAGAATCAGGTAGCGGCCGCCGAATTTCTCGACCGTTGCGAAAACGTGCTGACGATATTTTTCCATTTTTTCGTCGTCGATAAATTGCGAAACATTAAAAAACATATAAGCTGACATTATAGATTTACACTCCTTTTTTTTTCGGCGCCCCATTCAAATCAAAGGCGTAGTTCCAATACAATTCATCACAATGGGAATCTTTATCACAATTACTAACTTGAACTGCATACGGTCAGTAAGTAAAAACAATACGAATCCAGATATTTGCGAAAACATTTGATAAGCCTCCATTTGCAAATATCAATAAAGCACCGAAGGCAGAAAACTTCCTTTAGGCTCCTGATAGAATCCCCTAGCCATCAAAGACAATGGTTGGATTACGCGCATTCCCTTTATTAAACACCATCGAAAAAGTTCGGCTTGCCGGGTTGGAAGAAGGAAAGAAAGCGGTCTTTCGCTCAATCTAGCCGCACCGGACAGCACGCTTTTCATATCATCCGTGGTTTCGGCAACCGCATGATTTAACTGCCACATATCTGGTGCAGTAATATAACCGACGATTCGATCCCCGCGAACGGCTACAAAAGATTGAAATTGGCCGGCTGTTTGTTTTACTTCGTTTTTTCGGTCAATCCCATGAATCTTCCGGCACAAAGCGGCTGTTTCTTCAAAATCTTTTTCTTCGATCGCACGAACCCTAACATCGTTTTCCGGATCAAATTCTTTCGGGCTTCCCTCTATCAAAACCAATGGCTCGACGATTTCAAATCCCAAGCTCGTATAAAGCGACATCGATGTAGAATTGAAAGCAGCCTGGACGAGTCTAATGCCGGCGGCATTTTTCCCATGTTCGATAACGTCCTCCATAAGTTTTCGTCCGACGCCGTTTGATTGCAGATCCGGCGCGATCGTGATCGGCCCTACTCCCGCAATTTCGTCATGCTCCCATAAAAAGTTCGAACCAATAATTCTGCCCTTTTCTTCGGCTATAACTCCATATATTTTCGGGTCGTTTATAACCAGCTCAGCCATTCCTACACCCGCTTCAACTGTCGGAAAATCAATTGGGAAATTGTGCTTTTCCCCGATCGAACGAAAAGCTTCGTAGATAATTTTGCCGGTTTCTTGTATGTCTTCAGTTTTTGGTTGTCGTAAATTCATTTTGTATAAAAACTCCTGGTAAAAGTATCGAGTGAAAGTAGAAATTCACTTCCTATAAATCAACGCGAAAAACCGTCGCAAAAAGGATCAAATGTCTGAAAACATCTGAACAAAGCGGGCGCTGAGCGTTTACAAAACACTTCGCCGGACATCGAGGGAGTGATCTCGCTTGGAGCAACGAATACACTGGCAAAATAAAAATTTCGTGTAAAAACAAACTCAAAAAAAACGAAAAAAAGTAGTAAAAAGGTGGCAAAAAACTGCTAGAATTGCTTGCTTCAAAACAGTTTTGTGTAGAAAAGCGGAGCGATCGATTTTCTTAAAAATTTGAATAAGTTGGTAAATTTCGGAATGAATTCTTTTGGAGCTTAACAGTCACTCCGGGAAGGTTAAAAAAATGGAACCAAAACGATCACCAAACATAACGCAAATGCTGATCGAATTAACCGAAGGCAATAAGGAAGTAGTCGATCAAATACTGCCATTGGTCTATGCCGAATTGCGGAAATTGGCAAGCGGATATCTAATGAAAGAGCGGCGAAACCACACACTGCAGCCGACTGCATTGGTTCATGAAGCCTATTTGAAACTGATCGACCAAAACGCGGTTGAATGGCAAAATCGCTCACATTTTTTTGGGATTGCGGCGCAAATTATGAGACGAATCCTAATCGATCATGCCCGTAATCATAAAGCAGAGAAAAGAGGAGGAGCGGACGAAAAAATTTCTCTGGATGATAAGATTATTGTTGTTGACCGGGAGAAGACCCACAAACTTCTCGCTCTTGACGAAGCACTTGAAAAGCTTGCAAAAATTGATGAGTTGAAAGCAAAAATTGTCGAACTTCGATATTTTGGCGGGCTTTCGGGAAAAGAAGCTGCGGAAGTATTGGGCCTTAGCGAAATCACGGTCAAACGTCATTGGAGGATGGCAAAAGCCTGGCTTTATGGGCAAGTTGTTTGATCCCTGCCAGGCTATTGCAATTCCGGCGTTTAATTTGCCGGTCTTAATTCCGGACTAAAAAAACCAATCAGGTCCAGATTCGGAACCCGGCTAGGCAGCGCAGGCCGGGGCTGCGCTCCATTCATATCCGCCATAAACTTTGGATCCATGACCTCAATATAGCGCCTGGTCATTTCCGGTGTAAAAACTTCAAGCAAGAAACGGTTTTCAACCCAGACTTCTATCAATTGAAACAACCCCTCGCCTCGGTTACAGGTAAGCGTACGCCAATTTTCACGCCGTGCGAGTTCCTTTACTTCAACCTCACCTAGTTCAGTGTTGATCGCCAGATGAGTGGCCAAATAGTCTGGAAACCCATCTTCAGGAACGAATTTTGCCTCGAATTCCTCAGTCAGTGTGTTTTTGTCAAAACGAATCTCCGAGGGAAAACCTTTGCCCGGTTTAAGCACAATGTTGATCGGTGTAATCTCAACTGCCGTTCCCTTTCCGTCACCCGCAATTACAATAAACGAATCAGGACTTGGAGGAAACGGAAAAACAAAGCCTTTCCAAAGTTCAGCCAGGAATTTTGCGACGTTTTCAGGGTTTTTGACCCCAATTGATATATGGTTAATCATTTCAAATACTCCTTAAGATTAATAAGATGCGAACAATATTTGTTCCTCATATATAAACGCGTTGTCGGGAAAAAAATGGTATCAACGTTTTCAAACGGTTGCATAAAACACGAGAAAAGAACCGGAACACCAGACAGAGTCCGTCTCAATTTCAATTTGGAATTACTTTTCCGGTCAGTGTGCTGTCGATTTCGATGACTGTTAAATGCTAAAGCAGCGCTAATAATGAGGGTTAATCAGATTCTACCGTAAACATTTCATCGTTTACGCGTGAATCCGCACGGGAAACGGTCAGAGCATCGGAAAATTGCGGATGAGGTAACCTGAACGAATCAGGAGCCCTGACTGAAGGCAGCGATATTGTAATTGGGAGAACTCTGGAGAAAAAAAGGGAGCCGAAAATTCAGAATCGATTCGGCTCCCTCTCCGTCAGCGGCACCCCTACCGCCTTTGCGTTGGAAAACTATTCAAATTCAGCAACCTTTGTCATTTTGAATTTTTTTGCCTTGCCTGAATTTGCATCTACGCGCACTTGGGTCAACTTGCCTTTTTTGCCTTTGATAACAAATGCAAAATAAGCATTTCGGTTATTGCTTATCAATTCCTCGCTTTGAATTTCGCCTTTGGATTTCTTGATGGCGATCTTGCGGGCACGTTCGATCGTAATATTGGTTTTGACGCTTGGAGCGTCGTCGTCGGAGACAATTGCAACCTCTTCAGTCGCTTCATCTTCTGTTTCTTCAACCGGCTCGCTCTCGGTTGATTCTTCTTCCGTAGGATCAGGATCTTCCTCATCCTCGTTCTTTTGCTCTTCGACGGATATTATTCTACCGTCAACTGAGGAAACCTGAACTTCAAACATCTTGTCTTCCTTGTTTTTAATCAGGAATGCATATGCCACCAAATTTCCGTCATCATCATCAACCGTGTATTCGTCTTCAACCGTTCCCGGAACCCGCTTTAACGCTATTTTCCTTGCTTGCTCCTTGGTAACTTCAGCGTTTACAACGACCGAGATTTCTTGAATGTCCGAAGCATCTTGTGCCACAATCACACCTGCTGAGGCAAGTGATACTAAAAGCCCGAAAGCCACCAACGCATTGTTTTTCATTATCTGAATCCTCACTATTATTTTTGATACGTTTGATCCGTATCTAATTTTGATTAATTTGCCGGAAATTCTTTCCCAGCTGCGGCAAGATTACAATATGAAAGATAAATAGAAGATAAATTATCGAAAACTTTTTTATTGCGTTAAAATAAAGAAAAACTGCGGTGAGTTTTGGATTTACCCATTACCACCGCAGTTATCTTTCATTTCGACTGATTTTTAACTCGAAAAATTAGTAACTTACGAAATTTGTTTTACTGATACGAAGTGTCTTGCTCAGCGTAAAGGATCGCTCCGTTAGTTGCGTCAACCTGAACTTCCATCACTTTTTTCTTTTCGACGCGGATCTTGAATACGTATGCGATCAATTTTCCGCCTTCTTCCTCAAGACTAAACTCTTCTTCGATCTTGCCTTCCGCCTTTTTTAGGGCGATCTTTCTTGCTTCTTCGATCGGGATCGGCGCCTGCCTGACGATCTCCGAATTTACATCTATTTGGAATACTGCGTTTTTAGCTTCAACTCCACCGACCAAACCAAACGAAACCAACAATCCGAATGCGACCAATTTATTTCTTTTCATTTTCTTTTCCTCAGCTTTTTTTGACTGCCCTTAGGCGTCTGGGTTTTAATTTCGGCTCAGGTTTTTCCTGAGATGTGCGAGAGAATACAGGAAGAAAGATAAACGCAGGATAAATTTTTGATTAGTTTTGATTTTTTTTTAAAGTTTTTGGAAGCGTAATTGTGAAGACAGTTTCCGATTCATCCGACTTTGAAAGCAAAAGCTCTCCATGATGCGTCTCGGCTATCCATTTTCCCATCGCGAGTCCGAGCCCGGCACCCGTGCCGAATTCATAATTATCTTTTTGCGGGCGTGAGGCCTCGGCACGGTAGAACCGCTCGAAAATTTTCGATCGCTCGGCAGTTGGAATTGGTTCCCCGGAATTGGAGACCGCAACGATATAAGTAGAATTCTCCGCGGAGCATTTTAACGTAACTCTTCCGTCTTGCTGCGAATACTTGATCGCGTTATCAAGAAGAATAATGATCAGACGTCTGATCAGAGCTTCGTCGCCTTCAAATGAAAGATCGGTCCCCGAAGATACTACAAGGGCGAGACCTCTTGTTTTCACGAGCGTTCGAACTGCTTTCGCCGTTTCGTTAATTAGCTCATCGAGGTAAAACGTCGAGAGATCCAATTCATATTGGTCGGCGTCTGCCCGTACCAGTGTAAAAAGATCTTCAACGATTTTTGAAAGCCTGGCGCCCTCTTGTTCGATCACTTCCAAAGACTCACGGTATTCTTCCTCAGGGCGATTCTTTTTCTGAAGGGAAACTTCAGCTTCACCGAGTATTATCGCAAGCGGCGTTCGCAACTCATGTGAAGCATCGGACATAAATCGTTTCTGAATTTCAAATGAATCCTCGAGACGGCCAAGCATTCGATTAAAAGTGGCAGCAAGGTTTTCAACCTCATCATTGCCGTTTTTCGTAGGCAAACGCTCGTATAGATTATGAGAAGAAATATAGGAGGCCTTGTCATTCATTTCGTTTAGCGGCCGGAGGCTTTTTTGTGCTATGTAGTAACCGCCAAGAATTGACAATAAGAGCGCTGCCGGGATTCCAGAAACCAGCAGAAATCGAATATTTGAGAGAAGTTCGGTCTGGTTTGTAAGAGGCCGCAAGGTTGCAATATTTATCTCCCGTCCACCAATTGACGCATTCTCCTGAAATATTCTTATATTGGATTCGTTTTTGATGGTTACTGTTGTGTAAACACCGGACGTTGTAAACTCCGTGTCGAGTTTCTCAATCGGAACATCTTCTACGGAAATATTGAAAGTCGGGTATTTCAGTTTCGCATTATTTTGAAGGCGCGGGCTGGCGGCTATCAAATTATTTTCGCGATCATAAATTACAAAAACAATGTACTGAAAACGAAAATCCTCGAGTACGTCTTCGATCGATTCGTTTGACTGAACGGGGCTATTTGTAAGTCTTGTAATTAAAGCGTCACTAGCATCGTCGAGGGAGTCATCAGCGAGCTGCATGACTGTTTGGTTGATCAGTATATAAAACACCAGCACGAATACGATAAGGGTCAATGCCAGGATCAGCGCATACCAAAATGTCAATTTGATTCTTAAGGAATTGAACATCAATATTCTCTTTAATCCGCCCGCGAGTTCCAAAAAATGTCTAGTTCTCAAGGATGTAGCCGGAGCCCCGGCGGGTCTTTAATGTGGGCGCACTCACCGATTTCGCAAGTTTTTGGCGGAGACGGTTTACATAGACTTCGATCAGGTTTGAGAACGGATCAAAGCTCTCGTCCCAAACATGTTCTGAGATCTCCTCGCGGCCGATCACACGATCAGCGTTTCTGACAAAATACTGCAGCAAAGCATATTCTTTTGTAGTTAAAACGATATTCTCTCCATTACCTTTTGCTGTTTGCGAGCGGGTATCGATTTCGAGCTCGCCGGCGGTGATCTTGGTTGGCAGAATTTCACTTCTCGGCCGTCTTAACAGCGCCCGGAGCCTTGCGAGCAATTCGCCGAATTCAAAGGGTTTCGTTAAGTAATCGTCAGCACCGGTATCAAGGCCATGGATTCTGTCCTCGACCGTGTCCTTTGCCGTGAGCATTAGAACCGGAATTGTGTTTCCGGAGCTGCGAATTTCTTCGCAGACTTCGAAGCCGTTCTTGGCCGGCATATTTACGTCTAAAATTGCCAGGTCGTAATCGTTGACGTCGATTTGATAAAGCGCGTCTTCACCGTCGGCGACGTGGTCGACGGCATAGGCATTCTCTTTCAGACCTTTCTGAATAAATCGGGCAATTCGCTTGTCGTCTTCTGCCAACAATATCCGCATATAGATATTTTCTCCGAATACTTAAGATGCGTAATTATAATCAAAAACGACAAATTTGATATAAAAAAATGAGCGAATGCGGGGAGGCGGTTATTGGTGAGGTATAGAATTTAATTAATTTATTTCCGGCCGGTATAAATTTCTATTTCCTCAGCGGAGAGTTCTCTTGATACCCCAACCGGAAGTTTGCTGTCGGAAATATGTCCGATTCTTGTGCGGCGGAGTTTTACGACCGAGTAGCCGATCGCGTCAAACATCTTTCTGATCTGCTGATTGTGTCCCTCGTTTAAGGTGATCTCAAACCAGGCGTTCTTTTCTGTTGCGCGCAGTTCCTTGATTTGAGCAGGAGCGGTCTTGAAGCCATCCACAAGTCGGATTCCCCGGCGAAGTCTATTGATCGCGTTAGGATTTGGCAATCCTTTAACTTTTACTTCATAAACCTTTGGTATTTTCCGAGACGACGAGATCAAATTTGCAAACTCGCCATCGTTTGTGAGGATTATCAAACCCTCCGTATTAAAATCCAGACGGCCGACGGGAAACAAACGGCCATGTTTTTTGGGAACGAGATCGGTTATGAGTTTTCGGTTTTCCGGATCTGACACGCTCGATAAATATCCTTTTGGTTTATTGACCAGAATGTAAACGTCTTTGCGGTTTTCCAGGGATGGGTTTATGAGCTTTCCGTTTACCTTAATGTGGTCTTCAGCAGGATCCGCCTTCGACCCGAGTTTGGTTACCCTTTTGCCGTTGACCGTCACCATGCCGTCGGTGATGAGTTTTTCTGCCTTGCGCCGCGATGTGATTCCGGCCTTGGCGATCAGTTTTTGTAAGCGTTCTTTCATTTATCGTCAGTGAGCTGTAAGCAGTGAGCCGTAAGCAGTAAGCGGCTATTTTCGTTTTCCGATGCTCTTTTCCAGTCCGTATGTAACGGCTAAACATTCATCGATGAAGTTCTCGACAATCTTATAACGATTTTCGCTCAAATAACCAACTCGGAGTGCAATCTCAGTTTGTGTTTAGTTCATTTAACGAACCGATGGCGATGCTCAAAGAGTTTTTGAATTGCCGAGTTGACCGATCAGCTGCTCCCTCCGCAATATTTGACACAAACTTGCACATGGCGGTGTAATCATAGAAACGGGTCGAAATGAATAATCCACGAAAGGACCAGGTCGCAATGAGACATTTCTTATTTATAATAGTGCTGATCTCTGCCACAAGTTTAATCATTCCGCAGACTGGAATGCGAACTCACGATGATTGGTACTTCACGACAGACGACAGAACGACGAAGATCTATGTTCGCGAAATAGGAATCGGTGAGCCGTTTATCGTGATTCATGGCGGTTTCGGGGCCGAGCATAGTTACCTGATCGAAGCAGTTCGCGGACTCAGGTCAAAGCATCGGTTTATTTTTTATGACCAGCGAGGATCGCTCCGTTCTCCAACCGCACCGGAAAATATCTCGGTTGACAAGCACGTCGCCGATATTGAATCTCTGCGGCGGGCTCTTGGCCTGGAACAGATCAATCTGCTGGGTCATTCGATGGGCACCTTGTTGGCCATGAAATACATGCGCACTTACCCGGGTCGAACCAAGAAAGTTGTACTGGTCGGAGCGCTCTATCCTCGTGCCGGTCGTTTTCTGAACGATACGGAGCGTGAATTGAAATCGACTTCCGACAAACAGTTCGTCGAATTTACAAAGCGTCCTGAAGTCGCCGCGGAATTTGAAAAACTTGGGATGAAGGGGGCTGAAAAGCCACCGGCGGAGCGTTCGGCGGAAGAGAATAAGTCTATGGCCGCAGCGTGGCCCAAACTGACGCAAAAGCAAAAGGCGCACCTCGACAGGATCAGCAGTGCCGCGCCCAATATCTTTTATATCGAAAGGTGGCCAAGAATGGCTGCCACGCGACCTAATTTCAAACAAGACGCCGGATCGGCAGCCTTCAAAACGCTCGAAACTGATTACGATTTTGTCGCGGAATTACGTACGCACTCGTATCCGGTTACGGTGATAATCGGCGATCATGATCTTTCGGATTTTGGAGCACATCGTTGGAGTTGGCTGAACGACGAACTGAATTTAGTGCGGCTGAATGTTATCAAACGAGCCGGCCACAATATTTGGATTGATCAGCCGCGGAGCTTCCGTTCGGTTCTTTCAAGGGTCCTTATGGGAGATACCCGGGGCTCCGGATTTGGTTTTCCGCGAGCATCAAATTGTTCCTGTCGGCGCATCTGCGAAACGAGACCATACGTTTCCTGCTTCGGAAACTCTTGGGTCAATTATAGATAGTTTCAACAAGGATCATGCCTTTTTGCCAGGCAATCAGGCGTTTGTGAAGTTTCATTTTTTTGCTCCTTATCGGGGCCACCCTGCTCACCGCTTACCGCTCACTCCTACTGAACCAGATCTTCGAAGTCTTCAATGCTGGGCAGTTCGGAAAGATCTTTCAAGCCAAACTGTATGAGGAAGTCCTTTGAAGTTCCGTACTGCATCGGGCGTCCGACCGTTTCCTTACGCCCCTTTGAAACTATGAGGCGTTTGTCCAGAAGGGTTTTGATCGAAGATGCTGATTGCACTCCGCGAATTTCCAGGATCTCCGGAACCGTTACGGGCTGTTTGTAGGCGATCACCGAAAGCGTCTCAAGCGACGCGAGAGAGAGCTTCGCTGAAGGGCGGGTCTTTAGAAATTCCCTGATCTCCTCATGGTATTGGGTTCGAGTAGAAATTTGCCAACCGCCTCCGATCTCGCGAACCTGCAAACCACTTTCGCGTTCTTCATATTCAGCCTGAAGCGCATCGAGAGCGGATTCGATCGTCTCTTTGTCCTCACCAAGGACATTTATCATCATGCGAACCGTCAAGGGTTCGTCGGCAACAAATATCAGCGCTTCGACCGTTGCGACGAGTTCGCCCGTTGTTCGTCTTTGTTTTGCGGTAGCTTCTGAGGCCATAAGGTCGGGTTGAATTAAACGGTCTCTAATATAATGTCTTCAAACGTATTCTTTTGCCGGAGTCGAAAGCTCTCAATTCTGACAATTTCAAGTATTGAAATAAACGCCAAGACCAATTCATATCGGGTTTTAAGCTGCCCAAAGATCTCGAGCACGCTCAAGCGTTTCTCTTTCAGAATTTTAGCTTTGATCGAGGCGACCATTTCGGCCAGCGTCATTTCTTCTCGTTCGATCTCGAGTTTAACCTCTTCTTTATGACGCTCCATGATCTTCTGGAAATGCTCAAAAAGGTCAAAGATGGTCGCGCTAACTTCCAGATTATTGTCGTCAGATTCAATCGTTCCGCGCGTAAAAGTCGCCTGCTCGACAGTGGCGCGCGACCAAAGCATTTCTGCTGCGTTCTTGTATTGTTGATATTCGAGAAGCCGATCAACTAACTCCTGCCGCGGATCCTGAATTTCTTCCTCGTCCTCAAGGCCTGGTTCTGCCGGCAGAAGCATCTTTGATTTGATCTCGATCAGAGTTGCCGCCATCACCAGAAACTCCGCCGCCACCGCGACGTCGAATTTCTCCAGCACGCTTATATACTTAAGGTATTCATCAGTAATACGAGCTATCGGGATATCAAAGATGTTTGCCTCTTCCCGGCGAATGAGATAGAGCAGAAGATCGAGAGGGCCATCAAACTCACCCATGTGCAGCTGAAATTCATCCCTTGATTGGCGGACGATCTGGGGTTTGACGTTCTCAAAATCGAATTCGAATTGTTCGTTCTGCTGTTCCATAATTTTTATCAATGGGAACCAAAATCCCGACTATTGTAAACCACGTTTGTAAATTATGTAATCCAGCACGGGCGGTGTAAAGCCGGCCTCGCGCAAAACCGTAAGCGCTTGTCCGCGGTGATTCATTGAGTGAAGGAGCACATGGGTCAAAATCTCCCGGAAAGTATTCTCAACCGCTTCGCCTTTACTCGTGTAGTATCGGACGCTTTGTCCCAGGCCCTCGTCGTCAAATTTCGCCAGCAGGCTCTCGTAAGCCTCCGCATTCTCTTTTGCCAAGTCACTCAATTCATCAATCGATAATTCCTTCCAGAAATCAAAACCGGTAGAATCTTTGCCGAAAAGCCTTTCGTAGTATTCCTTTTCGGTTACGAGCACGTGGCATAAGTATTTTTGAGCTTTTTCACATTGTGCGGCTTTTAGCGCTCTGATCAAGCGGCGGTTTGCCCAGTCATTATAAAAGTAGAGGTCATGAAGATGGTCCTTTGAGTTCATTGATTGATCAGCTCGATCGCCTTGTCGATCGGCCTCGCGACGACTGCGTTCTCACCGACCTCGACGATCGGACGCTCCAGCAGGCCCGGATTCTGGACGATGATCTTTATCAACTTATCCGGATCGGTTTCATCTGCGAGGTTCAGCTCTTTATAAACTCTATCGCGCTTACGCAATACTTCCTGCGGTTTAAGTTTGGCTTTCTTGAGAAGATCCCGGAGTTTATCCTCCGTCATCTCATTGACAAAATAATTTACACGCTCAAATTCAACGCCATTCTCACGGAAGGCGGTCGCCAATTTGCGGCAGGTCGATCACGTAGGTTTTTCGTATACTATGATTTTTTTTGACATTATGTGTTCTCCTATTCGCAAACTCGTAACACGCGATTCGCTATTCGCAGAATTTCGCGTGGTTAAATATCGAGTGGTCGTCAATTGTTATTGTAAATCCACGTAACGCGAATCGCGTATTACGAATCACGTATTGCCTATCCCGAATCACGACACCTCAAATCATATCGCCAAGCCGGGTTTCGACCAAGTTGTCATACTCTTTCGCCGAAAAAACTCTGGATTTTGTAACAAAACGGATTCCTAGCGGAATTTCTAGCGAAAAACTCGCCCCGCGGCCCGGAACAACGTCGATCGTCAGTTCGGTATGTTTCCAATATTCAAACTGATCTTTTGACATGTAGAAATCGCAGTCATCTACTTTGCCGAGCCAAACATCTCCGGCACCGACCATAAACTCGCCCTTTGTGTAGCACATCGGAGACGAACCGTCGCAGCAACCGCCGCTCTGGTGAAACATCAGTTCGCCGTTAGCCTGGCGCAATTCGTCGATGATCTTTTTTGCTTTGTCTGTAACCTTTACTCTTGGAATTGGATTCATAAACTTGCTAATCAGTAAGAGTTTCCCGCAAAGGCGCTAAGGCCGCAAAGAAGAGCAAGATATGCCAAAATAGATTCGGAAACTTATCTAGGTTTATCGATGACTTTTCTTATGCCCGTTTGCGTCTTTGCGGGAACCTCCATTATTCTCCTTACCCTAGAAAAAGCCCATCGCATTCTTATCATACGAGATGAGCATATTCTTTGTCTGCCGGTAATGATCGAGCATCATTTTGTGATTCTCACGGCCAAAACCAGATTTCTTATAGCCGCCAAACGGCGCATGAGCCGGATACAAATGGTAACAATTTACCCAAACACGGCCTGCTTTAATTGCCCGCGAGATTCCATACGCCTGATGGGTGTCACGGGTCCAAACCCCGGCGCCCAAGCCGTAAAGAGTATCGTTGGCGATCTCGATCGCATCTTTCTCGTCTTTAAATGTCGTGATCGAGGTTACCGGTCCGAAAATTTCTTCCTGAAACACCCTCATTTTGTTGTGTCCCTTAAATAGGGTCGGCTCGATATAGAAACCTCCCTCAAGACCGCTATTCTGCTTATACGGTTTACCGCCTGACAGAACTTCAGCGCCCTCTTCCTTACCGATACTTATATAATTCAGGATCTTTTCATACTGATCTTCGCTCGCTTGTGCTCCCATCATCGTTTCGGGGTCAAGTGGGTGGCCCATCTTGACCATTTTGGTCCGTTCGATCACCCGCTCGATAAACTCATCGGCGATGTCTTCCTGAACCAAAATTCGCGAAGGACAAGTACAAACTTCACCCTGGTTTAATGCAAACATAGTCGCGCCTTCAAGACACTTGTCAAAAAACTCATCGTCGGCGTCCATTACATTGCTGAAAAAGATATTTGGCGACTTTCCGCCCAGCTCAAGCGTAACCGGGATCAGATTCTGCGAGGCATACTGCATGATCAACCGACCGGTTGTGGTCTCACCCGTAAAGGCCACTTTCGATATTCTCGGTGAAGAGGCGAGTGGTTTACCGGCTTCGGGACCGAACCCGTTTACAACGTTTAGTACTCCCGGCGGAAGAACATCCTTGATCAGATCAAGCAGAACCATGATTCCTGCGGGCGTCTGCTCGGCTGGCTTGACCACGGTGCAATTCCCGGCGGCCAGCGCGGGAGCGATCTTCCAGGTCGCCATCAAGAGAGGAAAATTCCAGGGAATTATCTGGCCGACCACGCCGAGGGGCTCTTTGATATTTACGCACAAGGTGTCTGAGTCGAGTTCGGATGCGCTTCCTTCCTCGGCACGAATTACGCCGGCGAAATATCTGAAATGGTCAATGGCAAGCGGCAGATCAGCATTTAATGTCTCACGGATCGCTTTTCCATTGTCCCAGGTCTCAACGCGAGCCAACAGTTCCAGATTCTCTTCCATTATATCGGCGATCTTCAAAAGCATATTGCTTCTTTCGGTTGCCGAAGACGCGTTCCAACCCGGCGCTGCCTCATGGGCAGCATCAAGAGCGAGTTCGATATCCGCGGCTGTTGAACGCGCGATCCTTGTAAACGGCTTGCCGTCGATCGGCGATAAATTGTCAAAATACCTACCCTCAACGGGGGCC
>JABDJV010000101.1 GCA_013003295.1 Pyrinomonadaceae bacterium
GTTTGCTGAGTTTGCTGAGTTTGCTGAGTTTGCTGAGTTTGCTGAGTTTGCTGAGTTTGCTGAGTTTGCTGAGTTTTGGTACGCAGCGTAGCCATTAGGACACAACTCAGTCAACTCGATAAACTCAGTCAACTCAGCCAACTCTTAAAATTATGAGAATTATCCTTTGGAATTACGAGCGCGGCACATGGCAGTATGATATTTTCTGTCTGCTGATCATTGCGTTTATATTCCTAACGCCAAAAGCCTGGTTTGACAGTAAAGGAAAGATTGCAACCCGAACGGCGTCTAATGTCGTCAAACACCAAGATTTTTCAAACGGTAAGCAAAAAGCGGAAAATCGAATTGTAAAATAAATTAATAAAGTCAGAAACTCTGCCCTTCAATTTTGCCCCGTAAAATGTTAGAACCTATCTTTTCTTTCTATACATCTATCTAACATATTGGAGTTATTAATATGAGAAATTATTCAAAGATCATCTTGATGAGCATCGCTTTTGTGATGTTTTTCTCGGTTGGCAGTGTTGCTGAATCGCAGGGTCAACAACTCAACGAAATATATAAACGAATGCAGGCCCATCGAAATGCGTTAAGCTCGCTTGTCGCCGGTATTCGAATGGCTCAAACCGACACGGTACTTGATGAAACAGATGTTTACAGCGGTATGGTCAAGTATCTTCCTACAAAAGGAAAAGAGGCTTATGTGCGCATCGACTGGAAAAAGCCGCTGATCGAAACGCTCGCAGTAGCAAATGGTAAATACGTTATTTACACGCCGAGACGTAAACAGGCGATCGTCGGCTCGACTAAGGACGCCGGAAAAGGCAGTCAGCAAAACAGCGCGCTGGCCTTTATGAATATGTCCAGCGCCGAATTAAGGGCAAATTATTTAACGGCATATCTTGGGGTCGAAAAAGTCGGCGGAAAGGACATGTGGCATTTGAATATGGTGCCAAAGAAGAAAACCAGCTATAAGATGGCGGATCTTTGGGTTGATGGAAACGGAATGCCGATTCAAGTCAAGATCACAGAGAACAATGATGATACAAAAACGATCTTGCTTTCGAATTTGCAGAAGAACATTACGATCAAAGCGAGCGATTTTAGGGTAGATCTTCCAAAAGGAACGAAGATCATCAGATAGGACGGGCTTTGGTAATTTTACGGAAAAGGCTTTGACCGAGGCGGTCAGAGCCTTTTTATACGGTCGGGTATTGAGTTCGGAGAGTTGACCGAGTTTACTGGGAGTTGGCTGAGTTTTACCGTCCCGAATGGGACGATTGCTACTAGCCCCGCCATTTATGGCGGGGAATGACGATGGGATTATTTCGAGTCCCGTTAGGGACGACTGGATAATCCCGTTGATCTTTATAGTTCAGCCGTCCCTGGCGGGACTAAAAGCCGAATTCAAGTTACCCCCGCGATAAATCGCGGGGCTATTGTCGTTAGTCCCTTTTGGGACATGGATTGCTAAATGAGGGACGTGTATCGCTAAACGAGGCTTTTCTACTGTTTGAAAAGCGCACAGCCAGTCTTTATAATGATTCACTTGGTTTTAACGCGTTAGAGGTTTATTTTCTATGCCAAAGGCAAGCAGTTTTAGCAGGTTTACAAGGGGCGTAAAGCACACCGCGCGTGCATTTGCTTCGACAAAGCATCCGGTGTTGGTACATATCGTACCGATGCGGCGGTGTAACCTCTCCTGCACATACTGTAACGAATACGACAAAACTTCGGATCCGGTACCGATCAAAACGATGCTCGGGCGGATCGATAAGCTTGCCGAATTTGGCTCGTCGGTGATCACTATCTCGGGCGGTGAACCAATGATGCACCCGGAGATCTACGAGATAATCGCGCGGATCCGTCACCACGGAATGATCGCCGGTTTGATCTCAAACGGCTACTATTTCCAGATTCCGAAAATTCATAAGCTTAACGAAGCCGGCCTCGATTATCTTCAGATCTCGATCGACAACGTCACTCCCGACGATGTTTCGAAAAAGAGTTTGAAAGTGCTCGATGCAAAGCTGGTAAACTTGTCCGAACACGCAAAATTCAAAGTAAACATCAATTCCGTGGTCGGCGGCGGCGTGGCCAATCCCGATGAGGCCCTGGTAATCGCAAACCGTGCGATCGAGCTTGGTTTCTCCTCAACCGTCGGTGTGATCCACGACGAAATGGGCCTAAACAAAGGCTTGACCGACCGTGAAAAAGAAGTCTACAAAGAGATCAAATCAAAGGGCGCGAGAAGCTACGCGCGTTGGAATTGGTTTCAGGACGAACTCGTCGAAGGCAATGAATACGAATGGCGCTGCCGGGCGGGCGCGAGATACTTGTATATCTGTGAAGACGGCCTGGTCCACTGGTGCTCGCAGCAGCGCGGCACACCAGGCACACCGCTTCTTGAATACACCCACAAAGATATGGAGCGCGAGTACATCACCGAAAAATGGTGCGCCCCAACCTGCACCATCCAATGCGTCCACCAGGTCGGACATCTGGACGCCTGGCGCGACAAGCAGATCTCGCCTGAAGAATACGCGAAAAAGAATGGCAATGGTTTGAAGAAAAAAACCGTTAAAAGTGTTCTAAATGCGAAGTGATCAATTCCTGCCGTCTTTCCTTCTGAATCAATATATTCCACCGATCGAACACAAGTCGGTGACTACTTTTGAGTACGCCGATCAGTTGTACACATAGGTTTGGCAATAGTTCGAGACTCGAATTAGCTTCGGAGCAGTCCTGTGACTGTGTTAATCTGACTAAAAAAATGCACGTTATGAGATCGGAGCGACCCGTCGGCGAATCCAGGCGCGAATGATCTAGAATAGCTACACAGACCAAAAAAATATGGATCGCCTGCTGAGGAAACACACTAGGAGGATGAAATGCTTTCTGAAGACAAAATGATAGTTGCATTAAACGATCTTTCTGACGAGGCTACGCTTCGTGGCGCAATTACCTTGCTGCAAACAAACCACGCACCGAAACATTTGACCGCGACTCACACCAGACCGGCCGACAGAGGATATGGTGCGGCATTTTTTATGAAACGGAAAATGATAACGACGCAGATTACGAAGGTTGTTTGGGGGAAGCCGCAGGTACGTAATGTCCGGACGCCGAGTCACGAATTCGGGGATTACGAAGGAATTGACCGAACGGATGAATTCAGGATCGTTTCGCATATCGGCAAATGCGATTTCGGCGCGATCGTAGACAATCATGCAAAAACGTCAAATTCGTTTATATTTTTCACAGAGATCCCGAAACCTTATGTTGGTTTTGATTGGATTCGAGACAAGAGTCTTCCGATCGAGGGAGGCTATCTCGGGGCAGTTATCGCCAAGCGCAGGCGCAACTGGAAAATACTAACGGCGTTTCCTTGCGGTTACCCTTATTACTCCAGGATGGGCGCAAAAGTTATACATAGAAGGGGAGGTTCCTGGAGTCTTTAGACCCCCCAAAAGCGAATTTGTTTATCAGCGAGTGTCGGTTTTCGAACTCGGCGCAAAGGAGCAAATCGCCAGTTATCCATAAATAATTAACCTCGGCGGCACCGTTGGAGAGTTCAATCCTGCAAAATTCCGGCGATGGTAATGTTTAGCTAGAAAGAACAACCGATGCTCGAAGAATCGATAAAGTGCTCCCTTTGTGCATCGGAAAAAACCGATTTCTTCTTCGAAGACAAGTTTCGACCATATAATAGATGCCGCAATTGCTCGCTGATCTTTGTCACGCCGGAATTTCATGTCTCCCGTGAAAGAGAAAAATCCCGCTACGAAGAACATAACAACGATCCGGACGATCGCGGCTACCGCGATTTTCTTGAAAGAATCACCCTTCCAATTAAAGACAAATTCGACCCTCCTGCTCGCGGGCTAGACTTCGGCTGCGGTCCGACGACGCTGCTTGCTGATATTTTGAGCGAAAAGGGATTTGAAATGGATGTTTATGATCTGTTTTACCAGCCGGACACAAGCGTTCTTGAAAAGAAGTTCGACTTTATTGTGACAACCGAAGTGGTCGAACATTTAGCCAAGCCTCTCGATGTTTTTGAAATGCTCCTGTCAATGCTCAAGCCAAATGGAATGCTTGCCGTGATGACCCGTCTTCATGATGACTCGATCGATTTTAAAACCTGGCATTACAAGAACGACCCGACCCACATCTGCTTTTTCTCTGTCGAAACATTTGAATGGCTGTCGGCACGTCTGGGTGTTGAGCACCGAAGGGTCGAGAGCGACATATACGTTTTTGCGCAATTGGTTGAGTAGTGTTCGTAAATCAATTCAGAATAGGGTAACCGTTTCGGTTCAATATAAAATGGGTTCCCGTGTAGCCACCCGGTTTACCGGGTGGTCATAGTTGTTGCCGTTGTCCACCCGCTGAAGCGGGTGGCTAAACAAAGCCGGCGACTAATCACAGTTTCCGGGAAACAATGGATAGATCCTCAGTTACCCGCTGTGTCTGATATAGACCCGGTTTACCGGGTGGTCCTAGCAGGAAATATTTCAGGGCGTTTTAACGTCCTTTTCCCTTCGGCTTTAGCCCGAGAGCGCAAGCCCGCAGAAAACAAAGCACCACTACATTTCGCGAATTCTGATATAATCCATAAACTCAATTAATTAGAGACGTTTTCCGGATTTTCGAGCGAAATTCTTATGCAGGATTTTATTCAATGGATACAGATGAATCTCGGTTTGACCGCAACGGTTCAGACCAACATCTTTACGTCTGCAATCGTCATCCTCCTGCTTATCGTTACTCGAAGGATCGTTCTGATTTTTGTCAATCGAAAGACTCAGGACATTGGTATTCGCTACCGCTGGCGAAAAACGACAAGCTATATCACCTTCGGGCTTGCAGTGCTTATCGTTGGCAGCGTCTGGTTTCGCGGTTTTCAATCGCTTACAACATATCTGGGATTGGTTTCCGCGGGAATCGCGATCGCTCTTCAAACTCCTCTGGTAAATCTTGCAGGCTGGTTCTTTATAATTTGGCGAAGGCCTTTTATCGTCGGCGATCGGATCGAGATCGGAACCGTCCGGGGGGATGTGATCGATCAAAGGATCTTTATGTTTTCCTTAATGGAGATCGGTAACTGGGTGGATGCTGAACAAAGCACGGGCCGTGTGATCCACGTTCCAAACGGAAAGGTCTTTTCCGAACCGCTGGCAAATTATACCGATGGATTTCAATACATTTGGAACGAGATTCCTGTCCTCATAACCTTTGAAAGCAACTGGCAAAAGGCAAAGGAAATTCTTTTTGAGGTCGCGGGAAACCGCGGAGAGGAATTCACCGATAGTGCCGAAAGACAAATCAAACAGGCGGCCAGCAAGATGATGATCTACCTTAACAAGCTTACACCGATCGTTTATACGACGGTAAAAGATCATGGCGTCATGCTGACGATGCGTTATTTGTGCAATCCCCGCAGGCGGCGCGGCTCAGAGCAAGAGATCTGGGAAGATATTTTGACCGCTTTCGGTGATTGCCCGGATATTGATTTTGCGTACCCAACGCAGAGACATTATCTCAATCACATTGAAGGAAAAGAGGAAGCGAGAGCGAAAGCGGAATCCAGGTAGGCATTAGTTAATGCGTCCTGAATCAACCGCCTTTCAGATCCAGGAACCGCAGCAAAGTAAACGTGTTCTTATTGATGGAAAAATGATCTTTTGACCAAGGTGCATATAAAAATATTCTAAAATATTTATCTAAAATGATAAAATTATGGCATTTTGTTATAAACTAAATACGAATTTTGAAGACGATTTTTAAAACTGTGATAGGGTCTCTGTATTGATTCATATCCAACCAGATTTTAAGAGACTGCTGACTGAGGCTTGTGTCCCTTATTTGAGAGTTTTTCTTCTAGTATAAAAACCTTGACAGGGCTAATTCACCGAATATAGGATGCCTGTAATAAGGATATAGACTTAGGATCAATCAGTAATTGAGTATTGGCTCGTATAACCGCTTTTTCGCCGTCCCGGGGAAAAAGCGGCTACTGCGAATTTCAGGCTTTGACAGGGAGAAAAACTAGCTATGAAAAGGTATTTATGTGAACGCATTATTGGTTTGGTGATGATGTCGCTTTTGGCGGCTGGAATGCTCGCAGCCCAGGAAACAACGGGACAGATCGAGGGAACCGTTGTCGATGGAACAAAGGCGGTGATTCCCGGTGCCACCGTTACGGTCACACACGTAGCTACGAATACGATCTACACCGCGACAACCTCGAGTGGCGGGAAATTTGCTGTTCCAAACGCCCGTCTCGGAATGTATACAGTTGCAATCGAAGCAGCCAGTTTCCGCCGGACGGTGGTCCGGGATGTCCTCGTAGAAGTTGGAAAGACTGCCAGTCTGAAGATCACCATGCAAGTCGGGGGTATTCAGGAGGAAGTAGTCGTTGATGCCTCCGAAGCGCAGGAGTTGGTAAATACAACAAATGCCGAATTGAGTACAGTCGTTGATGAACGCCGGGTTCAGGAATTACCTCTTAACGGCCGTAATGCGTCGCATCTGGCGCTGAATGAAGCCGGCGTTTACCACGAGCGAAGCCCTGACGGACAGGGAAACAAGTTGATAGTTCATGGACAACGGCATAGTTCAGTCAACATTAGTCTCGACGGTATTGATACCCAAGATAATCTGATTCGCACCTCGACCATTATGCTCGATCAGCCGCTGCTTCCGCTTGCGGCAGAAAACGTTCAGGAGTTTAAGGTAGTTACTGGAATTTCGTCGGCTGAGTACAGCCGCGGCGGAGTTCAGATCTCTGCAGTAACACGTTCGGGCGGGAATGAGTTTCACGGCTCAGTTTTCTGGTTTCACCGAAACGATATTTTCAATGCTAACGACTTCTTTAATAATGGCGCCGGGGTGGAAAGGCCCAAGCTTATCAGGAATCAATTTGGCGGACGTATCGGCGGTCCGATCTTCAAAGATAAAACATTCTTCTTCTTTGGCTATGAGCAGCAGCGTCAGTCCCGCGGAATCGCAGTAAACCGGACGGTCTATACTGCCGAGGCAAGACAAGGGATTTTCCGGTACCTGGACAACGTCTTGACGACACCCGAAAATGTGGCAGCAAATCCGGGTTTGATTCGCACGGTAAATCTCCTGGAATGCAGTGCAAACGTTCAGGCACTGAATGGTCAATTTTGTGTTGACGACCGCTTTGACATGGCAAACCCGACAAGCCTCGATCCCTTTATTGCCGGCACGGTCTTCCCGTCGATTCCTTTGCCGAATAATTTTGTACTTGGTGATGGATTGAATACCGGCGGCTTCCGGTTCAATGCGGCTTCACTTTTGTATCAACATCTACCGTCCTTCAGGCTTGATCACAAATTTAATGATAATCACAGCTTTTTTGGAACGATCAATTATACCGACAGGGAAATTGACGGAGATTTTATTAACAATCGCGAACCGAGATTTCCGGATCTGGGCCCGCTCGGCGCCCGCTTGACCCATTCGAAGGGTTTTGGCGCAGGTCTCAGATCGACCTTTTCACCGACGATCTTTAACGAATTTCGTTTTGGATTTCTTGGCGGTGAAAACGCCTTCCAGCGAAAACAGCCATATGGAACGTCGTATACGATAAATCTAAATACTGTAACCGACCCCTATGAGCCGGGCGGAGGCGATTCTGTTCGCGACAACGTTACCGTCCACTTCCGGGATACGTTGACCTGGATCCGCGGCGATCACCAATTGAAATTTGGCGGGGAGTTTCGTCACAGATGGGTAGATAACTACAGCTTCTTTGCGACTTCACCGGAGTTTCTTATGGATGACAACGCTTTTTCACCGGGATTTAGCGAGAGCGATCTCGAAAGGCTGGCGACAGGAAACACCAGCGGCGACATCGAATCCGCAGACATCGAAAGAGCGCGCGATCTGATGAATAATCTCGTTGGAGCGATCAGCACCGTCGAAATTCGATACAATGCAACAGATATTAACTCCGGTTTTGTTCCGGGCGCTCCCGAAAGGAAGAAATACCGGGTTCGGGAGTATGATTTCTTTGTTCAGGATAATTGGAATCTAAAACCAAACCTTACGCTCAACCTCGGAGTGCGCTGGGAGTATGCCGGAGTGCCGATCGAGACTCAGGGACTGCTGCTTCTGCCTGACGGCGGTGAAGATTCGGTTTTTGGTGTTTCCGGTCCTGATGGTTATTTTAACCCGGGAGTGTTTAACGGCACACCATGTCCGACTTTAGGAATGCTGCCGTTGGCTCCAACCTCAGCAAATGTAACCGCCCTGTTCGATGCATGTACGGTGAAATATTCTCCGGGCGGTGCCAACAACGGGCGTCCGTTTTGGGATAATGACTATAACAATTTCGCACCGGTAATCGGCGTCGCATGGAATCCGTTTAAGGATGGAAAAACATCGATTCGCGCCGGTTTCCGTATTAGTTACGCACAGAATAACTTCAACATCGTCGATGGTAATGCAGATGACAATGAAGGACTGACGGTAAATCAAACCTGTATTCCTGACGACGGTACTTGCGTCACCAATACCCTGTTCTTAAGAGATTTGGGTGCAAACCTGCCGGTTCCTGCAGTGCCGGCGTTCAATCTTCCCGCCTCGCGTTCGATCTTAGACAGTACCACGCAGGACCATCGTTCGTTCACGAGCAATTTGGGAACTCCGACTTATACCGAATGGACAGTTGGATTCCAGCGCGAAATTATTCCGGATCTGGCCGTTGAAGTGCGATATGTAGGAAACCGGGGTGATAATCTTCGCCGCGTTGAAGACTACAACGAATACAATATCAATGCATTCGATCCGATTTCGGGAATGACATACCTGGATTCGTTCCTGCTTGCTCAGCAAAATCTTGCCTGTAACCGGGCAAATGGTGAAGAGCGCTGGGACACCCGAGGTCATGCTTGCAGTGTTGCCAATCCTTTGCTCATGGATTTGATCGCCGCGGACCCGTCACGGTTAAGGAGCGGAGCTAATCGCCTCCAACCGCTTGACCGCAATTCACCGGGTGATTTTTTGGATGAGCTTTTGATTGACCGTACATCGAGGCCGGGACCAGGTGCGGGCCGCATTCGCGGCGGTGCCTTTTGGGGTGCTGTTTTACAAGGCCGCTTCCCACTTAACTTCTTTTCAGCGAATCCGTTTTTAGCGAGCTCAAGACGGCTCACTAACACCAGCTTTTCGACCTACCATGCGATGGAGCTTGAGGTCCGGCGAAGATTCGCCCGCGGATTTACGATGCAGGCCAATTACACCTTTGGAAAAGCACTTTCGGATTTCGATGGCGACAACAGCATACTTACCAACGACACGCGGGCAAGCTCGGTACGTAACCAACGCTACAGCGTAAGGCAGATCATGCCAAGGCACCTGTTTAAGGCAAATTGGATCTACGAGCTGCCGTTTGGAAATGGCAAAGCCTTTGATACGGAAAATCGTGTCTTAAGAACTTTGTTAAGCGGTTGGCAGTTTGGCGGAATTGTAAACTGGCGCAGCGGCCGTCCGATCTCGATCGTTTCCGGCGTCGGTACAAATCATCGTTCATCGATCTCCGATGACAATACTGTCAACCTATCGCAGCCATTATCGGCAAGCCAACTGCGGGACCTGACCGGAAGACAAGATATTGCCGGCGGTACGTTTTGGCTTGACCCGTGTTTGTCATTCAATACCGGTACCGCCTGCACAAATGCCGACGCGATTCAGGGTTTGTTCCAGCTGCCGAGGTCCGGTGAGTTGGGTGAGTTGACGCAAACGCCGATATACGGTCCGCGGAGATTCAGGTTCGACTTCAATCTTTCAAAACGAACTAAACTCACAGAAGATATGAATATGGAATTCCGCTGGGAGGTGTTCAACGCCTTTAATCACGTAAACTTTGGTCTGCCGTCGACCAATATCTTCAGCACCAGCTTTGGTCAGACGACGACTACGATCACCAATCCACGGTTGATGCAATTTGCGTTGAAGTTGAACTTCTAGTTTTTGTTTATATGCCGAAATTGTCGGTTTTGTTTCTACGTAATTGGAGACAAAACCGATTTTTTTATCCGCCTGCGGTAAGGATTACAAGCTTAAATTATATGAAGAATAAATTTTATCTGCCCGTTCACGTTTTACTCGTTGTATGTTTTTGTATCTCGAGCATTTTTGGGCAATTAGTAAATGACGTTTCGAGTCTTTTGGAAAAGCCGAATGTCAAAAAAGCGTTTGAATACATACGCGAAATTGAGCCGGAAACGATCGAAGAACAGATCAAGCTTACAGAAATTCCCGCCCCGACATTTCAGGAGCAGAAACGCGGATTATATTTTAAGAAGCGTTTCGAGGAGATCGGACTCAGCAATGTGCGAATTGACTCCGTCGGAAACGTTATCGGCGAGCGCAATGGAAAAGGAGGCAAGGATGCACCTACGCTTGTCTTAGCCGCTCATCTGGACACCGTTTTTGCGATGGAAACTAAACTCGAAACCAGACGCGAAGGTACCATTATCAAGCTTCCCGGGATAAGCGATGATGGCAGGGGATTAACGCTTCTGCTGGCGATCGCAAAAACACTCGAAAAACACGGAATCGAGACTATTGGAAATATAATCTTCGTTGCAAATGTAGGCGAAGAGGGCCTCGGTGACCTAAAAGGGGTTAGGCATCTTTTTAACGTGGAGCTGAAAGATAGAATCACGCACTTCATTTCCATCGACGGAGCGGGACTCGGTGTTACAACCGGAGCGGTTGGGAGTAAACGCTATCGGGTAACCTTCTCGGGCAGGGGTGGACATTCTTACGGTGCATTTGGCATGGCAAATCCGATCCACGCGGTCGGAAGGCTGATCGCGAAGGTTTCCAATTTTCAAACGCCGGTCGATCCGAAAACAACCTTTAGTGTCGGGATGATCCGCGGCGGCACGAGCGTGAATTCAATTGCCCGAACGGCTTCGTTTGATATAGACATGCGGTCAAGGGATCCCTACGAGCTATCCAGGCTCGACAAAAGGTTTAAACAAAACGCGCAAGCCGCACTCGATGAAGAAAACGCCCGGTGGAAGAATAAGGGTAAGATCAGACTGGATATCAAACTCATCGGCGATCGGCCAACCGGAACCCAACCCCAGGATTCTCCAATTATCCAGGTAGCTGCTTCAGCCAATAAATTCATGAAAATCGAAAACGATTTTGGGTTTTCGAGCACGGATTCGAATATGCCGATCAGCATAGGTGTTCCGGCGATCACGATCGACGGCGGCGGAAAAGGAAAGGGAGCGCATTCGCTTGATGAGCAGTGGGATTCGAAAGATAGCCACATTGGAAGCCAGCGTGCGCTGTTAATAGCGCTTGGTGTTGTCGGCGTCCAATAGGGTTTAAAATATGACAAGACATTCTATCAACCTGATTTTGTTAACAGCATTATGTATGCTCCTTTTGGCGTTCCCTGTGCTTTCGCAGACCGAAAATTTTTCACGTTTGCCGATCACGCGGGAGGCCTGGAAAAAGCCTTTCCCTGCGTACCGTGTTGTTGGAAACCTGTATTATGTTGGCGGTTACGATCTCGCGTCGTTTATGATTACCACCGATAAAGGGCATATCCTTGTAAACACAGGTGTTTACGATTCTGTTGACGGGATAAAGAAAAGCGTCGAATCTCTCGGTTTTTCCTTTTCCGATGTAAAGGTCTTGCTTTCGATGCAGGCCCATTGGGATCACGTCGCTGGATTCGCGGAAATAAAACGCATGACGGGGGCCAAACTCTTTGCTCATAGGGCAGATGCTCCCGTTTTAGAATCGGGCGGTGTTCATCAGTTTTTCAACTCTGATCCGCTGAAGTTTTCAAAAAGGTTTGGCGGTGCCGTTTTCGAACCGGTTAAGGTTGATCGGCGTCTTAAACACGGCAGCACGATTCGGCTGGGAAACACAAAAATAAAACTTCATCATCACGGCGGACATACAAAGGGAGCGAGCACCTTTACGTTTACCACGCGTGATAAAGGTAAGAAATATAAAGTTGCGATAGTAAATATGGGAAGCGTAAATACCAGCCGCGGGGTTAAGCTAACCGGAATGCGGCTTTTTCCCAATATCGCGAAAACATACAGACGAACATTTAAGAGGCAGAATCGTTTGAAATTTGATATTTGGGTATCCTCACACGCGAGTCATTTCAATATGCACGATAAGGTCAAACCAAGCGACAAGTATGACCCAAAACGCTTCGTCGACCCGCAGGGTTATCGGGTAAAAATTGAGCTCTACGAAAAACGTTTCCTGGACACATGGCAAAAAGAGAAGACAAATCTAATTTCACGGGATGATTAAAAATTATGGCTGAAAGAAAGAAAATGACACTAACGGTGAAGGTAGTATTGGGCTTGGTTTTAGGATTGGTCACTGGGGTAATCATCAACACCTTTCTAAGTGATAACGCATTTGTTAAAACGTGGTTAGTCGGTGGAATCTTCCACATGGTGGGAGCCATGTTCATCAATTCACTGAAAATGCTGGTGGTTCCCTTGGTCACATTTTCTCTAATTTGCGGTGTATGTGGAATCGGAGATATCGCCGCACTCGGCCGTATCGGAACTAAATCGTTTTTTCTCTATGTTCTGACCACGGCCATCGCCATTTCGACTGCAATTATTCTCGCAACCTTGATCGGTCCGGGACAAGGTTTTCAGATGGAAGGCATAGAGGTAACGAAAGTTGCTGCAAAAGAAGCTCCTCCGATCACCCAGGTATTTATTGACATTATCCCTGGAAATCCAATCACCGCCTTTGCAAATGGCGATATGCTCAGCATTATCTTCTACGCGATAATGGTCGGCATTAGTCTTCTGATGATCGGAAAAGCCGTTAGACCTGTAGTTGAAGGCGCGGAGATGCTCAATGAAGTTGCGATGAAAATGGTCGATATCGTGATGAGTGTCGCTCATATAGGCGTGTTTTGTTTGATCGCAAAAACTTTTTCCGAGCAGGGAATTGGCTTATTGATGCCAATGGCCAGCTATTTCCTTACCGTTTTGGGGGCGTTAGCGATCCATTTATTCGTAACGATTTTGGTGCTGCTCTATGTCTTCACGCGTTTCAGTCCGATTGTGTTTATGAGAAAAATGCGAGACGCGCAAGCTTTTGCATTTTCGACGGCAAGTTCGAGTGCAACAATTCCTATAACATTGCGTTCGGTTATCGAGAGACTCGGCGTAAATAATTCGGTTGGTTCATTTACGGTTCCGCTTGGCGCAACCATAAATATGGATGGAACAGCCATAATGCAGGGTGTTGCTACTGTATTTATCGCGAATGTTTACGGTGTTGAGCTTGGCATAGGCGGATATCTAACGGTTATCGGTATGGCTGTACTTGCTTCGATCGGAACGGCCGGAGTTCCGGGTGTTGGGCTAATCATGTTGGCAATGGTTCTAAATCAGGTTGGTTTACCGCTTGAGGGAATCGGAATCATTATGGGTGTTGATCGGCTTCTTGATATGTGTCGAACCTCTGTCAACATAACCGGTGACGCAATGGTCTCAACCGTTGTTGCAAAAGGTGAAAATAAAATTGATATCGATGTTTACAATGATCCTGAAGCCGGAATTTTCGACCCTGATGAAGAACTCGATTTTGATGATGAGGATGAAAAAGAATTTGAAGAAATAATGAAAAACAAACTTACATAGAAGAAGTTTATCTGTTTAAGCAGCGCTAAAGTGAAGTGTGATATTCAATTGTTTGAAAAGCACTTACATTTCGACCTTTTCTTACAGGCGTTGTTAGCTTTGGATCGGGAAAAACAATTCTAAAGCTCAAAATCCATGACCCAAAACACGATGAAACTAAACACCAAAAAAGCAGGTCTGGCTGCCGGGCCGATCGCGTTTCTCCTCATCCTATTCTTCTTTCACCCGGAAGGTTTATCCAAAGAGGCCAATGCGATTCTTGCCTCAACGGCCTGGGTTGCGATCTGGTGGATCACTGAAGCCCTGCCTATTTCTGTAACGGCGCTCCTACCGATAATTCTATTTCCGCTTACGGGCGGGCTTGATCTGACGAAAACCACCGCTTCCTTTGGACACAAATATATATTTCTATACATCGGCGGATTCATTCTGGCGATCGCGATTGAGAAGTGGAATCTGCATCGACGGATCGCTCTCTCGATCATCAATTTTGTCGGCACTGACGTTGTTAAGATCATTTTGGGGTTTATGATCGCAACGGCATTTATGTCAATGTGGATATCGAATACCGCAACGACGGTTATGATGCTTCCGATCGGCATGGCGATCGTCGCTCAACTGCGGGATAACCCGGCGACTGAAGAAAACGAAAACTTAATATTTGGAAAAGCTCTGATGCTGGCGATCGCCTATAGCGCGTCGATCGGTGGTATCGCGACCCTGATCGGAACGCCCCCAAACCTGGTTTTGGCAGGTGTCGTTCAGGAAACCTATGGAATCGAGATCACATTTTCAAAGTGGGTCATGTTTGGCCTGCCGATCTCGATCACGCTGCTCTTCATATGCTGGCAGTATCTCACGCGTTTTGCATTCAGGTTTAAGCAAAAAGAATTTCCCGGCGGAAAAGCGGAGATCAAAAAGCAGCTGGACGCCCTGGGAAAGATCTCATTTGAGGAAAAGATCGTTCTTGGCGTGTTTGTTTTTACGGCTTTTGCGTGGATAACCCGGTCATTTCTCATCAAGCAGTTTATTCCCGCGATCGACGATACAATCATAGCAATGTTTTCAGCCGTAGTGTTGTTTTTGCTTCCAGCCAAAGAGAAGGGCAAACGGATCATTAATTGGGATGAAGCGGTAAAACTTCCCTGGGGAATCCTGCTTCTTTTTGGCGGCGGAATGGCTCTGGCAGCCGGGTTTCAATCGAGCGGCCTGGCCAAATGGATCGGCGGGCAGATCACTCTGCTGCAGGGTGTTTCGATCATACTCTTAGTTTTTATACTCATTGCTGCTGTAAACTTCTTGACCGAGATCACATCTAACCTGGCAACAACGGCGATGCTTCTTCCGATACTCGCGCCAATGGCCCTGACGATCGATGTACACCCATTCTTGCTAATGGTCGCCGCCACGGTCGCCGCCTCCTGCGCGTTTATGCTTCCGGTCGCGACACCGCCAAATGCGGTCGTATTCGGATCGGGTTACCTAAAGATACCTGATATGGTAAAAACGGGGATATGGATGAATTTGCTTTCGATACTGCTTTTGTCCATGATCGTCTATTTCCTTTTGCCGTATCTTTGGAATTTTGAAACGACGCCGTTTCCGGACATACTAAAGTGAAATGAGAATATGTAATTATCCTGATAATTGCCTTCGCGATTGTTTCCCACCGGCATATTGGAAAAACTAAGTTCGACGCGAGAATCGGTATAAAAAGCCGGCCGCTCTACTAATAATCCACGATCGCCGGGTATTGATTTACGATGCCCATCGGAAAATTTTGTCGTGTCTATTTTTTTGAACTATAATCGCATTACTCAGCTTTGTGCAGTATACGCCAGACAAGGAGAATTTCTGTGAGTAAATCGATTCGCGTTTATGAGTATGTAAATCACCCTTACGAGGCCGTAAAACTAGCTCTTCAGACTGAAGCTTCGGAAATTTTTCAAAACGCGACAAAGGTCGCGGCTTCAAGGGCCCAAACGGTAGCTTCCGAGCTGCACGTGAATATTGCAGGCATCGAGGTTGGCACGGATATTTCCATTTCGGTAAACGCGATCGAGGAGGTCGAAAAAAAAGTGATGGCCCCTCAAAAAACGATCCTTGAGATCGAATGGGAAGCCGCAAAAGCGCCGCGCTTTTTTCCTCTCATGAAAGCCGAGCTTGAGGTTTACCCATTGACTTCTACAGAGACGCAGCTGGACCTTTCGGGAAACTATGAACCGCCTTTTGGTTGGATCGGTACGGCCGTGGATGCACTTGTCGGACACCGAATTGCCGAAGCTTCGGTCCACCAGTTTATAAAGGATGTTGCGACTTATCTAAGGACCCAACTCTAATGACCGGGCGTGGACTAAGTTTCCCTTTTGGGGATCATTCATGAGCTAGAACTTCTAGAAATACCGTTGAAAGAAACATTTGAATAGAAACCCGCGTAGAATCTCTGATGATATTTAAAAAGAGTACTAACATCGCGGGTTTCTTTCTTTTGCTTACCGTATTTCTCAGCTGTCAAACCTCAGCCCAGAAGGTGTTGGAATATACTCAATTCAAAAATCCCGAGCCAGTCACAATTCGCGGATTTGACGATCACGCGATGGAGCCGTTTGTCTCCCGCGATGGCGAATACCTTTTTTTTAACAATTCGAATGCTCCCGGGGTCAATACCGAGATTCATTACGCCACCCGAATTGATGATCTGACATATCAATACAAAGGAATATTAAAAGGAGCAAGCTCGGACAAGCTTGACGGCGTTCCGACCATGGATGAAGAGGGAAATTTCTACTTTGTATCGGTAAGAAACTATTTCAACGATTTTCAAACCATATATGGCGGAAAGTTTTCGGGTGGTGATCTGACAAACGTCGGGATCGTGTACGGGATATCGAAGAAGAAGCTCGGTCATTTGAATTTTGATCTGGAAGTAAGCGCCGATGGAAACACGATCTATTTTGTCGACGGTATTTTCTCCGGAAAGCCCTTTCCGGACAAGGCGGATATTGCGATCGCCGTGAAACGCGAGGGAAAATTTAAGCGCCTCTCGGGCAGCGAGGAGATCTTAGACAAGATCAATACTAAAAGGCTCGAATATGCACCCGCGATCTCTGAAGATGAACTCGAAATCTTCTTCACCCGCCATATGAGCAAACAAAAGCTTGGAATATTCCGTGCCGTTCGAAAGGAAAAAGACTTGCCATTCGGAAAACCAAGATGGGTATCCGCGATAAAAGGTCATATCGAGGCACCAACACTTTCTCCAGACGAAAGATCGCTCTATTACCACAAAAAAGAAAACGGAAAATTTGTTATTTATCGTGTAACGAGATAATTTAGCGGTGATTCCTTTTGATTTCTGCTGTTTTGCTATGGCACCCAGAGAATATATGACAAATAACAAAGATCTGCCAAAAGGCTCTGATAAGCGTGATTTTTCAGATTTAAAAGCGCTATTTATTAATTGCACTCTGAAACCAGCTGCACAGATGTCGCACACCGACGGCTTGATAATGAAATCCGCGGCGATTATGACAAAAAGCGGCGTAACCGTCGAGAAAATTCGGGCGAGTGATTTTGAGATAGCTCCGGGCGTTTATCATGATATGACAGAGCACGGTTTTGAAAAGGATCAGTGGCCGGAAATTTATGACAAGGTAATGAACGCCGATATTTTGGTCCTTGGCACCCCCATCTGGCTCGGCGCAAAATCCTCAATTTGCTCGCGCGTCATAGAACGATTATATGCCGAATCAGGTAATACAAATGAACTCGGTCAATATATCTACTACGGGAAAGTGGGCGGCTGCATAATTACCGGAAATGAGGATGGGATAAAACACTGCGCAATGAACATGCTCTATTCCATGCAACATCTCGGTTATACGATCCCGCCTCAAGCCGACGCCGGATGGATCGGAGAAGCGGGGCCGGGACCATCGTATCTCGACGAAGGTTCAGGTGGTGAAGAGAATGAATTTACACAGAGAAACACCACTTTTATGACCTGGAATCTGATGCATCTTGCTTCAATTCTGAAACAATTGGGTGGGATTCCCGCATATGGAAACGTAAAAACTGACTGGGATGATGGTGAGCGTTTCGATTATCCAAATCCGGAGTATCGATAGATTATGTCACAAAAAAATGTTTCTCTTCCGGTTTTGCTTGGAACACCACGGAAAGATCGCCAAAGCGAAAACGTGGCTAAATGGGTTCTTGGCAAAATGAACGAACGCGAAGAGATAAGTACTCATCTTTTCGACGTCCGCGACTTCGATTTGCCAAATGACCATTACGGAATGGAGATCAAAGACCAGTTTCCCGAATGGCGCGATGCGATCATCGGAGCGGACGGATTGGTGATCGTTACACCTGAATATAATCATGGCTATCCGGGCGTAATGAAGAGTGTATTAGACCTGCTGCTTCCCGAATACATTCACAAGGCGGTCGCATTTGTAAGTGTGTCGGCCGGTGTCTGGGGCGGAACACGGGTGATCGAGGCATGTGTACCAATGGTTCGCGAGCTTGGCCTGGCGGTTACGTTTTCGGATCTTAATTTTCCGCAGGTTCAGAATAAGTTTGACGAAGAAGGCAAGCTTCTGGACGACGCCTATAATCGAAGAATTGTGGGATTTTTAGACGAGCTGGTCTGGATGAGCCGCACGCTGAAATGGGGCCGAGAGAATTTGTCTTCAAAGTTTCATGAGTGAGATCGAGCAAAAACTTAAAGCAATTGGCGAGACCTTGCCACCGCCGAAGGAACACGTTGCAAATTACCTCGGCTGTAAGAAATCGGGAAACCTTTTATTTGTCTCCGCACGCGTAAGCGAGATCCGCGGAGAGGTCGGAAGCGATTTGGTCGTCTCCGAGGGCCAGCTTGCTGCAAAAGGTGCACTTCTTGATTTTTTTGGCGATCGTAAAAAACGAAATAGGAGATCTCGACCAAATTAGCTCGATCGAAAAAATGGTTGGATTTGTCCGCTCAGCTCCGACATTTACCGAACAGCCGAAAGTGATCGACGGTGCTTCGGATTTGCTGGTTGCGCTTTGGGGCGAAGACGGCCGTCATGCCCGAACTGCAACCGGTGTTGCTCAATTGCCTTTTGGCGCGGCGGTTCAGCTTGAACTGATAATGCGCATGTGAATTTTTGTAACTGTAGTTAATTAGGAGGACAAATGGATCAGGAAGGAAAATACGTCGTCGCCGCTGAGGTCGACACACAATACAAAGGCTGCGTAGTTGCGCCTGAAGATGCAATGATCATGGCTACTCATACGGTAGTATTTGGGCCGGACACAAAGGAAAACTGTGAGAATTGGAAACGCCAGAACTGTATATAGACATAATTGATCAAAGGACTCTATGAGAACACTTATTGCTTTTTCCTTCTTACTCACTCTTAGCGGGCTGGTTTTTGCCCAAGGATCAAACTCGGAAATATTTCTATTTGACATCGAAAAAAAAGAGTCGGATTTTGCTTTCTTAAACGGCGAAAATATCACGAATAATAAGAGTTACGATAATCAGCCCTCTTTCTCTCTTGACGGAAAATCGATTTTATTTACTTCAGGCAGAAACAGCGGAAACTTTGACATATTTGAATACAGTATTGCCGATAAGAATATATCTGAGCTGATATCTTCTGAGAACGGAGAATACACCGCAAAGGAATTCGATAAAAACACCGTGATGTTTGTCCGGGAAGGAAAAAACGATCAGGGAATGGGCGTTTGGAAGTTTGATCGCCGGACAAGAAAGAGTATGCCAGCTCTAAAAAACAAAGAACCCATCGCCTATTATGCCTTCAATAGGAAAGGCGATGCGCTCGTCTGGATCCGTTATGCGTTTATGATGCACTGGGTAAATCCGGAGAGCTCGATAAATAGATTTGTGGCAAACTATGCCCAGCCGAGCGTCCCGCACCTGATACCCGGCACAGACAAATTTAGTTTTATGCAGCGTCATCCTGATGATTCACTATGGATTAAGGAGTTTGATCCGGCGACCCGGGCTGTGCGTCCAATCGTACCGGCAAAAGACGGCGAAAAAGATTACGCTTGGATGCCGGATGGAAGTTTATTGATCGGAAGCGGCAGCAAACTATTCAGTTTCAACGGAAAGACCGATAAATCCTGGAAGGAGGCCGCCGATCTGAAAGTCTCCGGCATAAAGGATATAACCAGAATGGCAGTAAGCCCGGATGGAAAAAACCTGGCTTTGGTTGACAATAGATAGGTGCGCGACTCCCCTCCTTTCGAAGGAGGGGTACGGCTTCAGCCGGGGGGTGGTTTTGAAGGTTCATTATCTAGAATTATCAATGAAATAGTCGGACCACCCCGCCCGACGGGCACCCCTCCTAAACTTAGGAGGGGAATTTTAAGTTTTACGAGGTACGACTAATGCAAAAACAAATGATCTACACAAATACGCCGGACGTTCCGGGAAGAGAGATCCTGGAGGTGCTCGGTGTCGTTACGGGAAATGTTGTTCAGACGAAACATCTCGGGAAAGATATTGCGGCAAGTTTTAAAACCCTCGTCGGCGGAGAGATATCAAGTTATACGCAGATGCTAACGGAAGCCAGGCACAAGGCGATCAGCCGAATGGTCGATCATGCTCTAAAAATAAATGCAGATGCGATCGTCAGCCTTAGATTTACGACCAGCTCGATCATGAAAAATGCGTCGGAGATATTAGCATATGGAACTGCGGTAAAATTGAAACCTTAGTATGGATTCCATGAACGATGCCCGGATTCTGATCGTCGGTGCCGGCCCGACCGGCTTAACGGCCGGACTTGAATTGGCCCGTCGGGGAATTGTTCCTGACATCATTGATCGTAAAGAGCAGGCATCCACGCTTTCCCGCGCGGTCGGAATTCTCCCGCGGAGTCTCGATATTCTCCGTCCTTCCGGCGTTACCGAAAAGCTGCTCGAAGAAGGAATAAAGTTGGAAAACATATCGCTTTACCGAGGACGAACCGAAGCTTTCTCATTTTCTTTGAACGGTGGTCATCCAAACTGGGAATTTGGACTCGCCCTTGCGCAGGATCGAACCGAATCGATCTTGCATGATGCATTTGTAAAGTATGGCGGGAGGGTAAAATATTCCACCGAATTACAAGATCTTAATCAGAATAGCGAAAATGTTTTTGTAACCACCGCCGATGGCATGAGAGTTGAATACGACTACGTCATTGGTGCGGATGGTGTTCAAAGCATTACCCGGAAAGCACTGGGCATTGACTTCATCGGTTTTGATCTCCCCGAGACATGGTCGATCGCTGATGTCGATGCGCCTGACTGGGAAAACCATGATCGATTTACAATGTGTATGCTTCCAGGTGGAAAAGTAGTCGTCGTCGCTCCGCTTGAGCGCACGCGCTTTCGCGTTATTTCAAATACCGCCGATGCGCTCAAAACTCTTCCGCTAAGAATGCATGCCAAAAACATCCGGCGCAAAGGCACATTTAAGATCTCTATCCGGCAGGTCGCTAATTATTCCGTGGGCCGTGTCTTTCTGGCAGGAGATGCGGCACATTGTCACTCCCCTGCAGGCGGTCGCGGAATGAACCTCGGTATCGCCGATGCCGCCGAGTTGGCCGGGCGTTTCGCAAACAATACTCTGGATGGATACAGTGTGTCGCGTTATGCCGACGGAAAAAGAACGATCGCGGCAAGCGAACAAATAAGAAAGGTGGTTGCGTCTAAAAACCCGATAGTACGGGGAACCTTGGTATTAGGGCTGGCGTTCATTAATCAATTCCCGTTTACAAAAAAACTCTTAGCCAAGCGATTTCTTTCCGATTAGTTGATTGATGCGAGGGCCCGGAGCTTTACTATGCCGTCACTTATTTCCAAACTATCAAAAACTGAAACCCAACGGCTTTTCAAGGATATTTATTACCTGAACATGGGCGAATTTCGCGAGTTTTGCGATAAACATTCGATTCCCTATACGATCCTTGTCGAGACCAAGGACGGAAAAATCAAAAAGTCCCGCGATAAAGATCGCCAGAAAATAATTATAGAGAGGGTTTTATACTATCTTAAGACTGGCAAGATAATTCCTGCGACACTATTTAGAAAGGAAGTAGTTAACCTTTCCGGATTGCCTAAAAACGTAACCGAGGAAGACCGTCTCTACTACGGTTGCTATGAAAAGAAGAATCCGAAAATGATCGCGCTGCTGAAGAAACTCACCGGCGGCGAGTTTAAGAACGGTGCTGTAGCAAGGGTTTTGTGTCGGAAATTTTGGGCCGATGGCAAGGCTCCGACTTTTACCGAATATGCCAAGGCTTGGTTAAAGGCTCGTGATGATTATTCGCTAGGGCAGCATCCCGAAGCCGCCTATTTGACGGATCGTTCGAATGGGAAGAACAAGAAGAACTGGAAGGAATTGCGCGTAAATAAAGCCAAAAGGATTATTGAAATTCTTGAAAAGATTGACCCCGTCTAAGCTAGGCGCCTTGGACTTCGAGTGTCATATTAATTGCAAATGTAGGAACGGCATCGCACTGGTGGCAGGGAAATGGGCTAATATGAAAGATCGAACCGCGTAGCAGCTCACGGTTCAGTGTATTTCCGCCAGCCGAAGTCCTTTTTGTTCTTGAGTTTGGAAATTCGCTTAACATTACGTTTAGATCCATCTTTTGTTCGCATGGTAGTGCTCTCAGAAAAAATCCCAAACCTTTGAAACCAGGTGCTTTGAATTGCTTCGAAAGGCTCCGGATTTAGCGAATTGATTCGTCTTCGCCCCTCTACTTCAGTGAGCACAAGCTCCGAAGTGCGCAAAACATCCAGATGTTTCATCACATTGAATCGTGTTAAATCGGGAAACAGCTCGATAATCTCCGTCGTCGTCTTTGAACCATCCCGGAGGGATTCAAGGATCCTTCGCCGGGTTGGATCAGATAATGCTTTCCAGACTTGATCTATTTCAGTTTCGTTCATAACAATTTACTCACGTAAATTTTAAGTTACGTTTTGTGATTGTAACGTAACCGAATCAAAACCTCAACACAGCTAAACAACCTTTGCTATAACCGCTGAAAACACAGCTCTTGCGATCATCATATCTTGCACGGCAACACCGGTCAGGTCAGCGATGGTTATCTGTTCGGGAGAGTTCCGTCCGTTAGCCGAACCGGAAATAACGGATCCTAATTCAACCAGTTCCTCTTCGCTTATTTTTTCTGACCTGATCGCCTGATAGATCTCGCCCCTTTCCAAACACTGTGAAATACTGTCTGCTACGATCAGGTCGGCACGTTCGAGCAGCTCGGGATCGAGCTCCTGTTTTTGCGGTGTATCTGACCCGACCGCGGTAATGTGTGTTCCACTCTGGAGTCCCGGGGCAAATAGCAACGGTTCTTTCGACGGCGTTGTGGTAACGATCAAATTACAGCTGAGTAAAACCTCGCTCGCGGCAGTTGTACCCTTGACGGAAAAACCTTCGGCCTCCATATCAGATCGAAATCCCTCGATCTGTTCCTCTCCGCGCCCCCACACCAGAACACTCTTACAATCTGTAACCGCTTTTAGGTACCGTAATTGCAGACGTGCCTGTATACCGGTTCCGACTATCCCGATCCTTGTAATGTCTTTTGGGGCAAGATACTTTGCGGCAATTGAGCCCGCTATCGCAGTGCGGACGTCCGTAAGATACCCTTCGTCGAGTAAAACACCGGCGAGTTCGCCCGTCTCCTGTTTAAAAAGAAGCATCAATCCATTACTTGAGGGCAATCCAAGTTGTGAGTTTTCGTAAAAGCCGGAAGCGATCTTGATGACGTAATAATCATCTTCCTTGATATATCCGTATTTTATATGGACCTCACCTTTATCAAGCAAGAGTTCACCCACTGGCGGTACAACCGACCTCTTTTGGGAGTAAGCAACGAATCCCTTTTCAATTTCAGAGACGAGGTCGATCGATGGTAGGACTTCTTTGATCTGTTCTAATGGGATTATTTTCATATTATACGAACCGCTATCAAACAGGCAGAAACCGGGACTGCGAAGGAGTGTGCACCCCATCATCTGAGATTACTGCGTTAACCAAACCACGAACGAATTTTTTGTGGACCGATGCTCGGAGACCGTCACCTGCACACTTGCTCACACGCGTGTTTCTGCTTGTTAGCTAAGCACCTCTTTCAATGTCTCAACACCGATGTTCGCGCCGCACAAAACCAAGACGACATTTTTTCCGGCGTACTTTTCCTTGGTTTTAAGAAATGCCGCGATCGCCACAGCCGCTGCGCCTTCGATGAGCATATGATGACTGTCCATAAATTCGATCAGATTCTGCCTGATCTCATCCTCGGTTACAGTGACCCATTTATCAACCAGTTCCTGACAAGGCTCAAAAGTTATCGACTCGTCTTCGATTCCGCCCGCCGTTCCGTCCGAAAGAGTTGGTATAGAAGGCAAGTCTCCAATCAGTTTACCCATTTTGATCGATTCGATCATAACCTGAGAATTCTCGGGTGAGCACCCGATTATCTGAACGTCAGGGTTTACAGATTTTAGGTAACCGCCGACTCCGGAAATCAATCCACCGCCGCCGACCGCAATAAAAACTGCGTCGATCTGATCTAGCTGATTTTCGAGTTCTACGCCGACCGTTCCCTGGCCGCCAACCGTCTTGGGATCATTATATGGAGAGATGTAAACGAGATTATTTTCGTCTGCATATTTCCGGGCATAGTTTTCGGCCTCGATCGGATCATCGCCATATTCTCTAACCTCGGTCCCCAGTCTTTTTATCGCCTCAATCTTCGAACTGCTCGCTTTTGGTGAAACAAACACGGTTCCCTTCGCTCGAATCTTATCCAGACTAAACGCTACCGCAGCCCCATGGTTTCCCGTCGAAGCGGTCACAACGCCTCGCGACAGCTCTTCATCCGAAAGGGAAAGAATCTTGTTCATCGCACCGCGAACCTTAAAAGATCCGGTGTGCTGCAAATTCTCCAACTTTAGGAAAACGTTGGCACCTGAGAGTTCATTATAGAATTCTGACTTTTCGAGACGAGTTTCGCGAACGTGTGAACTAATTCTCGCGTAGGCTTTTTTAACTTCCTCTGGGATTTTCATGTTGGAGCGCGGACATCCTTGTCCGCATCATCGCGTGCGATGAAAAAAAGTTAGCAATCTAAATAGACAATCATGGTTCGTTTGCAATACAAATGTCCCTATTGGTGCACCGACATCCAGTCCGCATCATCATTGGAGCGCGGACATCCTGTCCGCATCATCGCTCGCGATGAAAAAAAGTTAGCAACCTAAATAGACATTCGTGGTTCGTTTGCATGGCAAATGTCCTTATTGGAGCGCGGACATCCTTGTCCGCATCATCGCTCGCGATGAAAAAAAGTTAGCAATCTAAATAGACAATCGTGATTCGTTTGCATAGCAAACGTGCGGGCACGGATGCCCGCGCTCCGGCGTTAAGCGGTGGCCGATTTTCCCTTAATCTCCATTATCAAATCGTGAATCCGATTTAAGGCAGCGTTCAAATAATCATGCGGCAAACCAAAACTTATTCGCACAAAATTATCGAGCCCAAAGTGATCTCCCGGAACGATCAGCACACTTTTCTCGTTCATTAAACGAGTAACAAACTCGGTTGAATTGATATCGAGATCGTATCTCGCGAAAGCGATAGCAGCCGCATCGGGCGGAACGATCTTAAACACACCTTCATGCGAATCCATCCACTCTTTCAATACGGGAAAGCCGTCTCGAATGTATTTTCTCGTACGGGCAATTATCCTCGGTCGAACCCCGGGCGAAAGCGCAAGTGCGGCAAGTTTGTTCGAAAGCATCGTCGCGCTTAAAGCAATATATTCGTGCCGCGCCCACATATCATCCAGCGTTTTTTCCGGCCCGGCTGCCCAGCCAATACGAAGACCCGGAAGACCGTAAGCCTTGCTCATGCTTCCCATCGCGATCACCCGGTCATAGAGCCCATAAAATGAAGGGGTCTGTTCGTCAGTTTCGCGCTCGGCGCCGGCGTATACCTCATCAGCCAATATCCAGGCGCCAACCTTTTCTGCGATCGCCACGATCCGATCTATTTCTTCTAAGGTCGTCGCCCTGCCCGTCGGGTTGTTCGGATTGCATACCGCGATCATCTTCGTTTCCGGTGTAACGATGCTTTCGAGCTCTTCCAGATCGGGCGTCCAGCCGTTTTCTTCACGGAGATTAAAGGTTTTTATATTCAGCCCGTGATTTTTGGCGATGCCCCAAATCTGCATGTAGTTTGGCGACATAATCACGATCTCATCCCCAGCGGAAAGCAGTGTGCGAACGGTCAAATAGTTTGCCTCGATCGCCCCAACCGTTACGAGAACGTTTTCCGGATTTGCGCCCTCATACAAACGGCTGATATTTTCCCGGAGTTCGGGAATTCCGTTAACGTGCGGATAATTGATATCGGTTGCCAAAAGCTCTTCAATGAAGCCCGGATCATCAGCGAACAGTTCGCTCAAAAGCATCGGATGGACACCGCTCTCCGATAAATTGTAGTCGACGCTCTGCTCAAACTTGGACATCATTCGTTCCATCACGAACGGCTCAAAACTACTCATTTTTCATACCTCATAATCTTGAATAAATTTTTGTTAAAAAGTAAAAAGCACATACTGTAGCTTAATACTATAAGTATTAAACTGAAGTATGCGCTTTTATCCGCACAATCTCTAAAACAATATTTCCGATTTCTTCTCCAGTGATGAAATACTGCCCGGCTAACGAGAACTAACTTTATTTTATATTTGTTTCATTGTCGTAAATCAAATCCGCCGACAAAAAATTTTGGACCAATTTTATCAGTTTCGCCGATCATGCCTGAAAAGCGAACAACAAACCTTGCCGTGAGCGTCTAAAGATATATAATAATTAGTGATATTTCACATTAAACTTATTAATATATGCTGTGCAGATCAAACGCGTCTGCCAGCTTATGTGTTTAAATAAAAACCAGGGAGGATAAAATGACAATACCAACTGAAAATGTCGGATCACTACCGCGTCCGATGAGTCTGCAGAACGCTATTGCGGAATACGACGCAGGAAATATTACGCAGGATGAATTGAGAACCATTCAGGATGAAGCTTGCCGGGATTCAATTACGCGGATGGAAGCAACAGGCGCTCCGATAGTTTCGGATGGTGAACAACGGGCTTCCAGTTTTGCAACATACCCATTGGCTGATACGTTGGCTGGAACCGGACTTGCAGACAATCTTGCTGGTGACGGTCAGTATTTCGCGATCTTTACGGATGGACATCACCGACAGCTTCCGCGTCTGACTGGCGGACCGTTCAGGTATAAAACATATGCTGCGGACTACTTAAAAGATTCGATCAAATACGCAACCAAGCCGATGAAGCAAGCGGTCATTGCTCCTTCGATGCTTTCATTGCTTTACCCATTAGATGATGAGGTAGAAGGCTATACTCGTGATCAGTTCTTACACGACTTGTGTGACGAAGCCGAAAAAGATATTCGTCTCGCGTTTGAGGCCGGGGCAAAAAGAGTTTCCATCGATTTCACAGAAGGGCGTCTGGCCTGCAAAAACGATCCGAATAACCCTTGGACGGGACGCAACATGCTTGAATCGTTTATCGAACTCAACAACCGCGTGATCGACCGTTTTACACCGGAAGAACGAACAAACATAGGCATTCACACATGTCCGGGCGGAGACTGCGACTCAACACATAGTGATGAGGTCGATTATGCAGAGCTATTACCGCATATGTTTAAGATGAATGCGGGTTATTTCCTAATACAGCTGGCAAGTGAAAAAGACAAAGAATATGTCTATGAACTCTGCGGCAAGCACAGTCGTGAGGATGCCAACGGCGTTGCCCAGGTATGTTTTATTGGCGTGATCGACCCATTAAATCCGGTCGTCGAAACCCCTGAGCAGGTCTGTAACGATCTCGTTACTGCGGCCAAATATATCCCGGTCGAAAGGCTTGGCTCGACCGACGATTGTGGCTTCTCGCCATTTTCGATCGATGTAAAACCGAAACACGGCTCGCCGGATGTAGCGCGCGATATTGCTTTTAAGAAAATCGAATCGCGGGTAAAAGGAACGGCGATGGCAAGTGAGCAGCTGCGAGGCACCGCAGCGGCTTCGACAGCTGGCTAAACTTCCACACTATGCGTTTACGCTATACGCTTTTTTATAAATCGGGAGATTTATTCCGGCCTGGCCGGAGTGAAAGCTGGTAGCGTATTCGCAAAATTATTTGGCCTGTGGTTTTTTGTTGTGGTGTATCATGCGCATAAGTGCTGGTGTTAAAAGCGCCGAACAATAAAAATTGCGGAATAAATACTACCTGCGCGGCACATCCTCACCGATCGTCCACACAACGACCGAGCTTGAGAGCCCCAATCCAGAAAGGCGTCCGGCCATCATGACAATCGTTTCACCGATTTCGACAGCGTCGTTATCGATAAGCGTTTTCTCGCCGGTTTTTAACATCTCCTCCGTTGAAGCAATCATATCCTGATAAAAAGGCGATACTCCCCAGATCAGAGAAAGCTGATTCCTTGCGCGCTTTGAAGTAGTCAGTGCAAAGGTTAGCAGTCCCGACCGAAAGGCCGAAAGGCGGCGAGCCATCAAACCCGACTCCGTAAATACCCCGATCTTTTCGGTTTGAATTTCCTTTGCGCAATAGCCGGCAGCATTGCAAATCGCCTGTGATGTTCGTCCGGAGGGCTCCTGATCAAACTTTATTGATCTTTTCAGCTGTCCGGCTTTTACGGTTTCCGCCGAATCAATGATCTTTGCCATGATCTCGACGGTTCCGATCGGATAATCTCCGGTTGCGGTTTCCGCCGAAAGCATAACTGCATCGGTTCCATCCCAAACCGCATTGGCAACGTCTGATGCCTCGGCCCTAGTCGGGCGCGGGTTTTCAATCATTGACTGAAGCATCTGTGTTGCCGTGATCACAAACTTATCGTTGGCAATGGATTTTTCAATGATCTCCTTTTGATAAACGGGCACCAGCTCGACGCTTGTTTCAACACCCAGATCGCCCCGTGCCACCATGAGTCCGTCTGAGGCGGCGATTATCTCGTCAAGATTCTCGATCGCTTCGGCCTTTTCGATCTTGGCTACAAGCAGCGCACGCCCGTGTTTCCGAGTGTTTTTGTCCTTTATGATCTTCTTTACTTCGCGGCAATCGATCGCTTTGCGAACAAAGGAAAGAGCGATGTAATCAACATCTTGTTCCAAGGCCCAGTCCAGATCCTGGCGATCTTTTTCAGTCAAACTCGGAATTGGCAGCACAGTATTCGGAAGATTTATGCCTTTGCTTGGGTACAGCAGCCCGCCCGAGGTAATTTTGCAGACTACATCTGTTTCGGTTTTTTCGATCACCTCTAATTCGAGCGCCCCGTCGTCAAGGAGTATTCTTCGGCCAACCTTTGCCACCTCCGGTAAACGCTTAAAATTTGTGGCGACCTGTGTCTCGTCCCCGACAATATCCCGATTGGTCAAAACAAACTTCTCATCGATATGCAGCTGCACCGGATGGTTGTCCTTAAGTGAGCGGGTTCGTATCTTTGGTCCGGAAAGGTCCACCAAAATCGAGAGAGGTGAATCTAACCGATCTGCCGCCGCGCGCGCATTCTTGATCGATTCGGTATGCTCCTCGCAGGTGCCGTGCGACATATTTATTCGAACGGCGTTGGCACCGGCCCTAATTAAATCTTCGATCTCTTCTTGTGTCTTCGAAGCGGGCCCGAGCGTAGCTAAGATTTTTGCTCTTCTCATAGATTGATTATAAGTATCGTAAAATGAAGAAAATGTTACAAGTTACGCGATTTCTTTCGAAGATCGACGATGTCAATATCCTCAAACGCGACCTTTCCTTCTTTTGGTAAAGCGTTGTCAGCGTACACCTTCCACTTGATCTCCGACCATTCGCTATTGAGTTCAGCAAAATTCTCTTTGAGTCGAATTTTCCAGCTCATGGTCATATTTCTCAAAAGCGGGAAATCTGATTTGAAGGTTTCGTCCGCATATTCCTGGTTCAGATTTGTCAGCCGATGCCTGTAAAACCTTCCGCCGTCTTTTATGCTCCGTTGGTTTTCGATCTTTGTTAGGGCATCTACCGGAACGTCGACAAAACACGCCACGTACCGGGCATATGCCGAACCCAAATTTTTTGCCTGAACAATAAGATATTGTTCGGTTTTGGATTCCTCATCCGGGGAATTTTTGATTTCGATCAAAAACCTTGTAACAACATCCGGCGTTTGCTCACGAAACATGACGTCTCGTATTTCATAGTCTTCCATCGGAACCGACTGAAAATTGAAGCGTTTATAATACCGGTGATTGTTTGCCTGGTGAGCGGTGTGGCTTTGCGGAATATCAATCACATAAACTGCGTCATTCTCTCCGGATCCTAATTGCACTGAGTGTATGACGATACCGTCGATCCGCGGGCGTATACTGTTTATGATCTGCTCAATCCATTCACGGGGAATCTCGGATCGGTCAACCGGAAATATTTTTTCCGGTAAATGCTTTTTGTCGGCTTCAGCATACTCGCGAATTCCGTAAATCAAAAGACCGCCGGCTGAATTTGCCATCGCCGAAACGTCTTTGGTGATCTCCCGTTTTTGCTGATCGCTTCTTCCGAGTGCTTCACCTGATTTATATTCAAGGGTTAAGGACTCTTCGATCCCACTCTGTATAAGGTTTTGAATTTTCGCTTCAGTCCAGGTCTTTGGCATTTTTGAAAGTATATATGTTAGGCGGAATTTTCAACGCTCAAAAAAATGTAGGGGCGACGGCTTGTCCTCGCCCGTTGAGCGATAGCGAAAAATGCGTTCTTGGTCCGCGCCTACAAGATAAACACGCTTTTCTTCGCCATCCGGCTCGATTACAAGCGAGCCGCCCCGCGTTCAGCCAGGCGCCCTTACAATTCTTTTGATCGCTTCAAATAATTCTCAACCGTAGCAACAAACGTCGAATGCGACCACGTCAGAGGCGAAACCGAAACCGGCGATCCATCAATTGGGCTTATCTGCTCGGCGAGGACGCCGGAATCGAGTGCGTTTTTCGCGGTCCATTCAAGAAGCTCGAGAGCGCCTTTCAAATCTTCCCGGCTCTTTGCATGGGCGATCCGATAATCTGCCAGCCAAAGCGTACAAATCACCCAGGGGTTCCCGGTGAAATCATCTGAAACACGCATATACCCATCGTCATTGAATCTAGCGATCCCTCCGATATCGCCGTTCACCCAAAGATTTTCTACGATCGCATTCATTGTATTTTTTACGGCCTCATCGTCCGGATCGAAAACATCAAAATAGAACAACCCAAACATCGAAGCATCGATGGCGGGGTCCGCTTCAAAATTCTCGTCGTCGTTTGTGTTTAATGCCCGTAGGAAACGCCCGTGTTCGTCGCTGTATAGATACTCGCGCATTGCACTGACAATTTCTTCAGCCGCGGCTTCATATTTCTCTGCGTGATTTTCTTCGCCAAACATATGTGCAAAATTGGCTGCTGCGCGAAGGCCGCCAACTACGCTTGCACAGGTGAACGTATGAACACCCCGTCGGTCTTCCCATAGATTCCAGGAGGCTTTTGGCAGCTTCGTATCACCATAACGAAAATCACACATAAAATTGGCGCACTTTATGATCAAAGGTCTGTAGAGGCTGCGAACAAACTCTACTTCGCGAAACCTATCGTAGTGTTCCCAAAGTGCCCAAACCACAAGCGAAGTTTCATCCTCCTGAATTGGCACGAGCCGCTTTTTTGCAAACACGTCCCAGGCAGCATGCCAACCCGATGCAACCGTTCCATCGGCATTATATTTCTGGAGAAAATAGCCATCGTCATCATTTAGAATTGCGGCGCAAAACCGAAAAAACTTTCGTGTTAGATATGGATAACCGGCAAGGTCCAGGGCGTTGGCGACAAATGCACCGTCGCGGGTCCAAAGATAGCTGTAATGATCGGTCGCCCGCTCGGTTACATCTGAATCATTTGCGGCGAGAATGGCACCTTGATTATCGATCTGTGTGCGAACGATCAAAAGCGAACGCTTGTAGAGTTCAACGATCGCATGCGAAAGCCCGCCAAAATCTTTTTCGTTTTTGTTTACCCAAACGCGCCAATAGTTTTTTGTATAACCAAGGCATTCTTGAGGAGTTTCATCAAGAATATTCTTATTCAGTTCGCATACTTCTTCGTGCGAGGCGCCGGCGGCGATCCAATAATAAAACTCCCTGGAAGATTTGGGGCCAATTGTCAGGTTTTTTTGTATCGTCGAATCTACCGAGCCTTCCGTGATCGCTCCTCCATCGATCTCGCCGTCTTCGGCATCGCGCCAGGTCCCTTCCTGATCGCGAAACTCTTTTCTTCCGGTCACAAATTTGTCGAAATGCGGTTCTGTGTTGATCAAAAAATATCGGTGCTTTTTGTAGTGAATAAGAGAGAAGCTATCGGGATCGTAAAACGCGGTATCTCCTACCTTGTTCTCATAAATCCGGAAATCGTGGTGTAGAAATACCCTGACATCGCGTTCCGTATCGCGCAGATTGTTTACCTCGATCTTCCGCAAGAAAATACTCTCGTGGCTTTTGACGGTGTCATTTGAAATGATCTCAATTCCGAGATCGTCATTTGTGAGGGTGACATCGGTGACCAGTGTTTCCGGAAGATATTTAAGAGTTCGTTTCCAGGCGTCATCAAATATCCAGGAGAATTCGCCATCCACCCAAACACCAAAACGAAAGGGAAACCCTTCAGTATGATTCTCCTGCCCGACATGCGGAAAAAATATATCGCGAATTTGGTATTTATCGTCGAAGGTTACAAGCAGAGATCCATTTCCAACCGGTATATCACGCATAGATACTAATTTGAGACGTATTTGGCGACAGCCTCATCAAGTTTTTTCTTGACCACCTCATCGTACCCGACCAACTGCGTAACAAGCTTGCCGCTGCGGTCAAAGACAAGAGTTTGAGGAATTGTGTTGTCGTCTCCAAGAAGGGTGTAGATCAATGCATCTTCGGGAGTTGCAAGCGTGTAATCGATCTTCAGACGCTCTACAAAGGCCGGAACTCTCGGCGCATCCTCCTTTCCGCCCACATGGAGACCGATCACTTTCAAACCATCTTTGCCGTATTGCGCCTGTAATTCCTTGAGATGCGGAATCTCTTCGATACAGGGCGGACAATATGTGGCCCAAAAATCCAGGATCAATACTTTTCCGTTGTAGTCTCCTATTACTTCTACCTTTTCGCTGTCGAGAATCGTCCAACCGAGTTCTTCAACCGGCTTTGTCGGCGGCATCGGTAAATTTGTGCGCGGCATGGTGTTGCGGGAGATGGGCTTGTCAGAGATAGAGACCGGCTCGGCGGCGGGCCGGCAGGCGGAAACAAGTAAAATGGAAAAAGTTAAAAAGAAGAAATACAAAAGTTTCATGTAGGAATATAGTAAATAGTGAATCGAAAATAGTAAATAGAATAATCAATGAAATAGCAGTTTGCTACTAATCAGTGCATCGAAAATGGTGAGTCGAAAATAGTAAATGGAGAATGGTAAATAGAGAGGATACTATTCACTATTCACCATTCACTATTCACCATTTACCGATCACGGTTAATCTCAAGCCATCACCTACCGGTTCTTATTCGCGTGAATTCGTGGGCGAACTCTTGGTTGATCCGCTCAATCTCACAATCCTTGAACAGGTCGCTACCGCTCCCGGTACAGTTCTTCCCGTCTTATTCGTGTGAATTCGTGTGAATTCGTGGGCGAACTCTTGGTTGATCCGCTCAATCTCACAACCCTCAAACAGGTCGCTACCGCTCACGGTACAGTTCGGATCATCGTTCGCTCTATTCACTATTCACCATTTACCAATCACCAATTACCATTTACCATTTCATTCGTGGGCGATTTCTATCCGGAAAAAATAAGCGAAAGATTCAGCAGCCCGAATTACGCGGGGATGATTAAAGAGGCGAGCGCCAAGGGAAAAGGGGCGAGCTTCGTTTGCGGTGTCTCCATAAATTTCTCTCTAAAAATTAATGGTGAAACAAAAGAGATCATCGAAGCGAAGTTTAAGACAAACGGATGCGGATACGTGATCGCGGCGGCTGACATGATCGCTGAAAGGATAAACGGACAAATGCTCACCGATCTGCACGGTTTGGAAGATCTGGCAATTCTGGCGCGTGAAGAGCTTGGCCCTGTTCACGAATCCCGCGAGCATTGTATTGATATCTGTTTTTACGCTCTCGGAAATGCCCTCGCTGAATATCGTCAGGGTTTGGTCGAAGAATGGACCGGCGAAAAGGCGTTGATCTGCACATGCTTTGGTGTTTCCGAAGAAAAGGTTGAAAACCTAGCATCAAAAGAAGGAATAAAGACAGTTGAAAGCATCGGAGATAATTGCAGCGCCGGAACGGGGTGCGGTTCTTGTCAACCGTTAATTCAGGAGATCCTGGACGCTCATGATTCAAATTTCTGAGAATCCGACCTGATTAGAGAGCTTTATAGGTAAAAAACATTCGTGATATAATTCCATTCGCTTTCAAGGCGATCATTCTAATTTTTTGGAGAAATTACTCGATCGGGTTTTTTGACGAAAACCACAGTTTTAAAACAAAATAAATGGACGACCCTGCAAGTTTATTCCTGCTCCTTTTCGCCGAAACCGGTTCGGCGGAAGAATCTGTAAATTACTTTTTCATAGCCTTTAAGCTTTTTGCCGTTATAGTACTCGTTTTATTAAATGGGTATTTTGTTGCGGCTGAATTTGCTTATGTCGCGGTCAGAAAATCGCGAATCAAGGTGCTTGCCGAAGAGGGTTTAAAAAGCGCCAAGCGTTTGATGGAGATTCTGAATAATATGAATCCCTATCTTTCCGCTTGTCAGCTTGGTATCACGATCGCCTCGCTCGCTCTTGGAACCCTTGCCGAACCGGCCGTTGCGGAGCTCCTGGCCCGGCCGCTCTCAGTATTGCCTGAAGCCGCCAGACATCCGGTCGCATTGATAATTTCTCTGGCGATCATCACAAGTTTGCACATAACCGTTGGCGAGCAGGCGCCAAAATTGCTAGGACTCGAGCTCGCAGAAAAGGTCGCCCTCTGGACGGCATTGCCGACAAAAATCTTCTACACAATTTTCAAGGTCCCGATCCATGCGCTTGACCGGGTCAGCGTTAAAATGGTCGGTGTTTTTGGCCTTCATGCCGGCGGCGAGCACGGCTCGATCTATTCTGAAGATGAGCTGCGCCAGTTGATAGATATTTCAAAACGGAGCGGCCACCTAAACGAGGAAGAGCAAAAGCTTATTCATCAGGTTTTTGAATTTTCGGAAACCACAGTGAGAGAAGCAATGATACCCCGGACGGAGATCGTTGCTATACCGGTTACCGTTTCGCTCGAAGAGCTCGCTGAATCGTTTCAAGAGCATGGGTTTTCGCGTGTTCCCGTTTTCAGGGAATCGCTTGATGACATTGCCGGGGTCGTTCACAGTAAAGACGTAATGATCGCTCTCCTCAGTCCGGAATCCTTTCGCATCGAGAAGATCTTGCGTAAACCTATTTACGTCGTTGATACAGCCAGGCTGGAAGATGTTTTAAGGCAAATGCAGGAAGAAAAATTCCACTTTGGCTTTGTCGTTGACGAACACGGCGGTGTAGAAGGGATCATCACGCTTGAAGATCTTTTGGAAGAGATCGTTGGCGAAATCGCCGATGAATATGATCAAGAAGCGATCGAGCAGATCCACAAGCAGGAAGACGGATCGTATGTATTAGACGGCAGCCTGGCGGTTAGGGACATGAACAAGCGTCTCGGCCTGGACGTTCCGGTTTCTGAAAGCTATACGACGATCGCTGGTTTTCTGATGAGTGAAGCCGGGCAGGTTTTAGAAACGGGTGAAAGTGTAAAATTCAACGGACATGATTTTCGTGTCGAAGAGGTAGATAAACGCAGGATCTTGAAAGTACGCATGGAAAAGAGATAGTTATGAAGTTTATGCTGTTGGCTATTTTCCCGGTTTTGGTCTTTTGCACATTTTTAGCTCCCGCTCAGGAAAGAAATTTTGAGATCGAGGTCTCGTTCGAAGACAAGATAATTTCAAAAGTTTCGAAAGAGACGCTGGTACGGGTAAAGATAACGAACAAGGCAGACGAGCCGTTGAACTTATCGGGAATCGAAACGATCCACTTCTTTTTTTCGAAATGCGTGCTGGGAGTTGTTTGTAAGGAAGATAAACACACTTACTCCGCATTTGCATCGATTCCTTCACGCAGCCCTTCTGATCCGGACAATCCCCGTCAACTCCGCAAAAACCGATCTTTTGAGTTTGACGTAGATTTAGCCGATCTTTATTGGAAAGATGCGAAAGGCAATACATTTTACCGCGAGGACAAAAAGAACTTTAGCGTCGTGCCAAATGAGAACGTATATTTTTATGCCCGGCAACTGTCATTGATCGGTTACGAAAAGTCCGGCGACGGTACGATAGGAAAGGTGCCGGTTTATAACTATACGGACTCGAATGTGATCAACGTAGTGTTGGATCAATAACCAAAAGATCATCAGTACCGAAAAGGCAAAATAGGAAGATCTGATTTCCTGTTTTGTCTTTTTGTTTTTAGGCGTGATACGCGTTAAATTTATCGCAAAGCAGCAAAAAATTATTATTAATACCGGAGCAATCAAGTAAATGAGTTTAATCGAAGATATTTGGGCAAGGGAAATTTTAGATTCCCGCGGAAATCCGACCCTCGAGGCCGAAGTTATGTTGGAAACGGGAGAAACCGGGCGCGCAGCGGTGCCCAGCGGTGCATCGACAGGCGAAAACGAGGCGGTTGAATTGCGCGACGGGGATAAGTCGCGCTATTTAGGCAAGGGCGTTTCAAAGGCCGTCGCAAATGTTAATGAGAAGATCGCTTTTGACCTTCAAGGATTCGACGCGCTTGATCAGACGGTGGTCGACGAAACCCTTCTTGAACTGGATGGAACAGAGAATAAGTCCAATCTTGGCGCGAACGCACTTCTTGCCGTTTCATTGGCGACCGCGCGTGCGGCGGCGACTTATCTTCAAATGCCGCTTTATCGATACATCGGCGGAACAAATGCGAAGACCCTACCGACACCAATGATGAACATTATCAATGGTGGTTCGCACGCTGATAACAACGTCGATTTTCAGGAATTTATGATCATGCCGGTCGGGGCCGTTTCCTTTAAGGAGGCGCTTCGGGCAGGAGCCGAAATCTTTCATAATCTCGCAAAGGTTCTTAAAGGCCGCGGCTATTTAACCACCGTCGGAGACGAAGGAGGTTTCGCTCCAAACCTCAAATCAAACGAAGAAGCCGTTGAAACGATACTCGAAGCGATCGAAAAGGCTGGCTACAAAGCCGGCGAAGACATTCTGATAGCGCTCGACCCGGCAGCAAGCGAATTCTACCGGGACGGAAAATATGTTTTTCATAAATCGGACAATCGTGAGCTCTCGTCAAACGAAATGGCGGATTACTGGATCGATTGGACAGAGAAATACCCGATCATTTCGATCGAAGACGGAATGGCTGAAGACGACTGGGAGGGCTGGCAGTATCTCACCGGGAAAGTGGGTGACAAAGTTCAGCTGGTAGGTGATGATCTCTTCGTTACCAATACAAAGTTTCTGCAAAAAGGAATCGACATCGGCGCCGCGAATTCGATCCTGATAAAGGTTAATCAGATAGGAACTTTAACCGAGACTCTCGATGCGATCGAGCTGGCGAAAACGAATAATATGACCGCTGTGATCTCGCACCGCTCGGGCGAAACTGCCGATACGTTTATAGCTGATCTCGCCGTTGCGACGAATGCCGGCCAGATCAAGACCGGTTCGCTTTCGCGCTCTGATCGAATCGCAAAATACAATCAGCTTCTAAGGATCGAGGAAGATCTGTCTGCCTCCGCCAAATATTTAGGGCGGGATTCTTTTTATCAGATCAAAGGATAGTTCGTCGCTGGTATCTTCCAAGATTGGTGTCAGTAGCCCGACCGTAATGAAGGGCTTTAGTATTTACATTCGCAGGTGTAATCAACCATTCAGCAGTTCATCGGGAAGCCCTTCTTCGCAGTCGGGCTACTGAGACGTTCATCCTACTATGAAAATCCTGATCATCGGCGGAACAAAATTTTCGGGCCGGCATATTGTCAGTGCCGCGGCCGCGAACGGACACGATGTAACCGTATTTCACCGCGGAAATCATCCGATCGGAGATCTTGAGGCAAGCGAAGAGATTCTTGGAAACAGGATCTTCGATCTTGAAAAACTTGAAAACCGTAGTTGGGACGCAGCGATCGATATGTGCGGGTATCTACCGCAGTGGGTTGAAGACTCGACCTCTGCTTTTAAGAATTCGGTGGATAAATATGTTTTTATTTCATCGATTTCGGCTTACTCAAACGAAGTAAATCCAAATTATACCGAAGACGCCGATCTCGAATTACTTACACCCGAACAAAAAAGCAGATTTGCAGAGATCGACCCAAACGGTGATTTTGGAGCCGCCGATCTTGGCGACATGTATGGGGCCCTGAAAGTTCTTTGTGAGGAAGCAGTTCTAAGAGCGTTCCCGGACAGAAACCTGATAATACGGCCGGGTTTGATCGTCGGTGAATACGATTGGACCGACCGTTGGACATATTGGGTGATGCGGGTGGCAAAAGGCAGTGAGGTCCTAGCACCGGGCAAACCGGAATCGCCGGCGCAGTTTATCGACGCAAAAGATCTGGCCGAATGGATCATTCATTTGATCGAATCAGACGAAACGGGAACCTTTAACGCGGTGAACAGACCGTTTGAGCTGACATTTGAAGAAATGCTGTCGGAGATCCGGGATGTGAGCGCCAGCGATGCGAGTTTCACATGGGTCAGCGAGCAGTTTATGGATGAAAATAAAGTCGCGCCTTGGTCCGATATGCCACTTCATGTGCCGCAAGAGCTGGAATTTCTTCATTCCGCGAATGTCGATGCTGCGCTCGCAAAGGGATTAAAGATCCGTGACCTTAAAGAGACCATCGCCGACACACTGAAATGGCGGGTAACGATTCCCGAAGAAATGAAAGCGGGAATTTCCATTGAAAGAGAAAAAGAACTTCTGACAAAATGGCACGAACAAAATCCCGATTAGCCGCGTATCTTCCTCGTATGAAAAGAGTTTTGGTAATCGGTTCGTGCGGCGCTGGTAAATCCACATTTGCCCGGCGGCTGCACCGCTCAACGGGCCTGAAGGTTTTTCATCTCGACCGCTATTACCACCTGCCGAATTGGGAACAACCGTCCGACGAAGAATGGTTTGAGACCGTTCAAGAATTGGTTAAAAATCCTGAGTGGATAATCGATGGAAATTTTGGCGGTACAATGGAATTCAGAATGCAGCATTGTGACACGGTAATCTGGCTCGATTTCCCGAGGGTCGTCTGCACCTGGCGTATCTTAAAGCGCATGGTCACATATTGGAACAGAACTCGCCCGGACATGGCCGAAGGATGCAACGAGAGGTTTGATTGGGATTTTCTGAAATATGTTTGGAATTTCCCAAAAGATAGAAATCCGGCCCTTGAGGCGCGTCTGCAAAAATTTAAAGAAAAAAAGGTGTTCCACCTAAGGTCGAATGGCGCGGTAGAGCAATTTTTAAGCGAGCTGGAAAAATGAATAGCTGGAAAAAGGATAAATTCACGATCACGGCAGACCGCGATCATCTCCAAATAGACGCAATTCTCGACTATCTGGCAAACCAATCTTATTGGGCTCAGAATCGAACGCGGCGGCAACTGGAAACCGTCATCGATAATTCCCTGTGTTTTGGTTTATACAGGGACGAAAAGCAGATTGGTTTTGCCCGCGTAGTCACGGATTATGCGACCTTTGCTTATCTTGGGGATGTATATGTTTTACCGGAATTTCAAGGTCAGGGTTTGGGAAAATGGCTGATGGAGGTGATCTCTGATCATCCCGACCTGCAGGGTTTCAGGCGCTGGATCCTGGCCACACGCGATGCTCACGCACTTTACGAAAAATTTGGGTATACCGACCTGAAACATCCTGAAAGATGGATGGAAAAAGCCGCTCCCGATGCGTATTAAGAAGTTGGCTGTGTTGGCTGTGTTGGCTGAGTTCAGTGAGTTGACTGTGTTTGTCATTCGAATTTTGAATATGAATTTAACAAACTCAGCTAACTCAGCTAACTCGGTTAACTCAGTCAACTGGTTTATTCAGTTAACTTCCTAATGAACCATTTCAAAGTTTTCTTGAGATGTGATCAGTTCGGCGACGACATCCTGAAACGAAACGACTTCCTGTTTTTTCTTCAGTGAGCGTTTTCTTAAGAAATCCCAATCGGCAACTGAGATCTCTTTGAATGCTTCAACGATCGCGGGATCGAATTGTGTTCCCGCGCATCGATCTAATTCTTTGAGCGCATCCTGGTATGGGCGACCCTTTCGGTAAACCGTATCGCTTATCATCGTGTCAAAGGCGTCGACAACCGAAAAGATTCTCGCACAGATATCAATGTTCTCTCCACGAAGACCAAGCGGATAACCGGTTCCATCCCAGCGCTCATGATGCTGTGAAACGATTTTGACGGCGCCCTCAAGAAACGGAATATCCCGCAGGATCTTAAACCCGTGAATCGGATGAAGCTTCATTTTATCCCATTCTTTTTCGTTTAATTTCGCCGGCTTTCGCAATATAGAATCGGGCACGCCGATCTTCCCGACATCGTGCAATAAGGCGCCCAGCTCGAGGTCGCGCATTAGATCTTTTTTTATTCCAACTTCATGGGCAAGCCGAAGACTAAACGTAACAACCCTTTCTGAATGCCCGTAAGTTTCAAAATCTCTGGTTTCCAGGGCCTGCGCGACGGCTTTTAGCGTTACACGATAGGAATTTTCAATTTCGTCAATATTTTTTTCGATCTTAGCCGTTTCAATTGCGGTAAGATCCTCGACGCTGTTTTGAAAATAGTCGTAAAGCCGTTTTCTTTCGTGCTCGCTAAATCCCTTATTTACTGCGGTTTCTACTTCCTCCAAGTTGAATGGTGTTTGGAGGAAATCGGTAGCGCCGGCCCTGAAGGCCGCGATCGTTTCGTTTGCGGATATGTCTTCGCAGATCAAAATGATAGCCGTGTGAGGAGACAATGATTTTACTGTCGAGATAAAGTCGAAGCCCGCCGCGGTAGCAAGATTGTAATTGGAGATGATCACGGAAAAACTATCCCGGCTCAATAGCCGAAATGCATCTCCGGTGCTTACAACACGCTCACATTCGTATCTGGGATTAAGAAAATCAAGAAGTATATTGCCGGCATGCTCATCCGGTTCCATGATCAGAAGTCTGTCTTTTGGTTCAATGGTTTCGGACATTTCTGGAAAGCTCGCGAGAAAAAAAGAAGATTGTGAAAATTGAAAACCGGGGGGAAACCTAAACGCTAAACAAAATTTAACACATATGAAAATATTTATGCAAAGCTTCGGCCCCGACTTATTCGATCGGCTCGATCAATTCGGGCGAATTGTGTTTTGGCGAACCGATCTTGCTTCCGATCTTGTGTGCGGCCATCGCCTCGGACGGATAGGGCTTAAACAATCTCTCCAGTTGATCGGTATCGTGATTTTCGGGATCCAGCCATTCGTCATATTCTTCGGGATGCAGAAAAACCGGCATCCGCTTCTTATCGTGAATTTCGGCAACCAGATCATTTGCTTCGGTCGTTATGATCGAGCAGCTTTCCAGTACTTCTCCGGTTTCCCGGTTTGTCCACGAATCCCATACGCCGGCAAAACTCTGGATCGGTTTATCTTTGATATAGATTAAATAAGGTTGTTTCGTTTTGCTATCAAGCTTCTTCCATTCAATAAATGCAGAGCTGGGAATTATGCATCTTGTTTGTCTGAACGGCTTGCTCCACGTTGGTTTTAAGCTGAGACTCTCGCATCTGGCGTTAAATGTCGGATATTTCCTTTGGTCTGTTTTTGACCAACTTGGAATTAACCACCATTGCATCGGAACCGCTTCCCTGACGCCGTCCGGCCGCTCACGAACAACCATCACCTTCTGGGTAGGCGCAATGTTGTAGCTGGGCCGCCAGGGAACCTCGTCGGTCTCGATTCTATATTCTTCTCCCGCTAAAGCCGGGTCATCTAAAACATATCTTCCGCACATGAAAGGCACCTCAAACGTTTATTCAAATCATATCAGAATCCGTGCTTCGCATGCGCACATTTCATATTGTTGCCGGGATATTTGACGAAGAGAACGTGCGAAGTTTATCATTCATAACTCATGCCGAAGTGGCGAAATTGGTATACGCACTAGATTCAAAATCTAGCGAGCTTTACGCTCATGGGAGTTCGAGTCTCCCCTTCGGCACCACCTTTTACTTACCCTTTACGTATTTCTCCTTGAATCTGAGCTGCCACGTTTTACCTTTGTCTTTTGAATGCTCGCTCGTTCTGATCATTGTGCGGTCATTTTCCATGACAAACGCTTGCCGCGACAAGACTTCTTCACCTTTGATATTAAAGGTTTTATACATGTACCAGGTGCCGCCCAACTTCTTGCCCTCCCAGATCTGAAAAAGGCCGTCATCGGTTACCCATGCGAAATCCCATCTTTTATCCTGAGAATTCCAGCCGCGCCATGCCTTGGATATGTATCCTTCTGAGATCCAGATTTCCTCATAGGCGTTTTTATTAAAACCCTGAGTAACGACAAACTTGGGATCTTTCGCAGTTTTTCCGTCGACGACCGCAAACCACTTACCAACCCACGAATCGTAATAACGAGAATCATCCTTTGGAGCATCTTGCGCACAAATTCCCTGCGCAAAGATCGATCCGATCAAAAGAGCTAAAACTCCCAGTGTATTTTTTGATTTCATGTGCCCATTATAGTTTTTGCGTCGAAAAGTTAGAAGCCGCGTAATCCAATGAGTTAAGATAGAGGACTCTGGAAATTTATGAGTATATTTATGAATTTGCGCTCGAGAATAACAAACGTTTTTTTGATCACCATTTGCTTGGTTAACGTCGTTTGCAGCCAGAACGCCTCGATCAGCAAAGTAGCGGATCCGGCACAGGATAAATCAGACGCAAAGATAACCTACATTGCCAATGAAGGCGTCTTGATCGAGACACCGGAAAAGAAGGTTTTGATCGATGGTTTGCATCGTTTTTACAAAACGGCCTATGCATTTCCGCCGGACAAACTGCGGGGCAAACTCGAGAGTGCGGAAGCGCCATACGACGATATCGATCTGATCCTCGTCTCTCATTTGCACGGCGACCATTTTCATCCCGAATCCGTCGGGCTCCATTTGCAAAACTCTCGAAAAGCGCAGCTCGCAACATCTGAGCAAATCGTCGGGGAGGTAAAAGAAAAGTTCAAAGATCAGACGAATATCGCTTCTAAGATCATTTCGGTAAAACACAAATGGAAAACTGCTGCTGAAAGAGATTTTGACGGGATCAAAGTAAAATTTCTGGGTTTAAGACACGGGAGCAAGCGGTTTATGTGGATCCAAAACCTGGGTCATCTGATCGAGATCGAAGGCAGGAAGTTTCTGCACCTGGGTGACGCCGATATGACCGCAGAGAATTTTTCTACTTTTAAGCTTAATCAGGAAGATATCGATATCGCGTTTATTCCGTTTTGGTTTCTTCTTTCAAAAGAAGGCCGCGATCTGGTTAAAAAGCAGTTTGAACCGAAACACATTATCGCCGTACACGTTTCACCTCAGGATGCGGAAAGCGTTTCAAAAGAACTGAAAAAGCATGATCCTGGCATTACGGTCTTTACGAAAATCCTCGAAACAAAAACTTTTTGACTCTCACATTTTGCGTTGCGGAAATGTCCAAAGAGCCCTTATACGACGAAATTGGTGTTAGCTATTCGGCAACACGGAGTACTGATCCCAAAATAGCGAAACAGCTCAATTCCGAGCTCAAGGGGGCAACCCGCATCGTAAATATCGGCGCCGGCACCGGGTCTTATGAACCTCAAAATGTCGAGTTAGTAGCTGTAGAGCCATCGTCAACGATGATCTCACAAAGGACGTTTGGCTCGCCCCGCGTAGTTCAGGCATTTGCTGAAAATCTCCCTTTTGAGGATAGCAGCTTTTCGCACGCGATGACCGTACTTTCCATGCATCATTGGGAAAACAGAGCGCAAGCGTTTAGTGAAATAAACAGGGTTGCAACAGAAAAGTTCGTAGCTGTTACATGGGATCCTGAGGCTGATCCCTTTTGGCTCACCAGAGACTATTTTCCAGAATTCTACGAAATGGATAGGGTTAGTTTTCCCTCGTTAAAAGAGTTAAAGAAATCTTTCGATAAAGTCAAAATGAGCTCTCTCGAGATACCGAGCGATTGCAAAGACGGTTTTCTGGCTTCCTTTTGGAAACGACCAGAAGCCTATCTAAGCCGTCAGGTGCGAGAATCGATTTCCTCCTTTTCTATGATCAAAGACCTTTCGGAGGGTTTACTAAAGTTAGAAGACGACCTCGCTAGTGGCGTCTGGGCAAAAAAAAATCAGGCCATCCTGAGCTCTTCGTCCTTAGATGTTGGTTACCGGTTGATCTCTGCCGTAACCGGGAGCTCCCAACCGAAAAAGAATGTTGATCGCAGCTGACCAGTGCGACAAATAGTTGAGTGCGAAAAAGTCCGCATTTATCGACGCGTAAGCCACAAAACTCCAACCCCCGCAAATCGTTAAACATAGAGAAATCAATAGTTTGAACCTAACGGCACGTCGGTTGCAATAAACTGTGTAGCCGTTACTTTGGCACTATTTGGTGCAAATTTTGTTTTCAAAAGGAGGTCTTATGAACAATCAGGATGCTTACCAACAAGCGAAAGAAAGATTGGAGGCAAAATATGGATTCTATATTCATCTTTCCGTTTACCTGGCGGTTAATCTTCTGCTCGTAATTATTAATTTAAGCAAATCGTCTGAGGGATTTTGGTTTATATATCCTTTGTTTGGATGGGGAATCGGCTTAGCTTTTCATGCTTTAAGCGTTTTCGTATTTGCCGGAAGAGGATTTCAAGTTACGGAAGAGATGATCGAAAAAGAAATGAATAAGGGAGTTAATAAAACATGAGCGATTCAGCCGCAGCTGCGCATCCGAACCTGGCGTTGCTCAAACGCCTTGGAGATCATTTCCCGCACGATTTGACCGGGGCCGGGGAATTGATCGCTGACGACTTCGTTTTTCACTACTTCAACACGAACCTTCCTGAACTCGCCGGTGACTATATCGGAGTCGATGGGCTTCAGGGGTTTTTTCAGAAACTCGGAGCAAAATCGAAGGGCACGTTTCGGGCTAAAAACAAAAATCTCGTTCACGTCGGAGATGAGTTGGTTGTAACATCCGCCACACCGGAAATGACACTCGAGGGTAAATCTTTCGAGTGGGATGCCCTCTTCATCTGGCGGGTGGTTGGCGGCCGCTTTGTCGAGGCGTGGGATATACCGGCGGTCAATACGATAAGAAGGTTTGAACCGGGTTAATTCTACTCAACAAAACCAAATTAAGAATGATTGCTGAGGACTCCGGTCGCGCCAAAACCAATTAACTTAAACCGGAATTCTTATCTGTGCGCTAACGCACATAACAAAATCTTCTCAATCTTTATACTTGCGAATAATTGCCCCCGCCTCTCGGTCCTTTTGCACCAGAATCCAATACAAATCTTAGCCTGGCTGATAAATGGCATATCTAGAACTGCTCAGACAAGTCGAACAGCGAATACGAACAAACAAGGGAAGATTACAAGGACCCTGTGAATTTGAGTCCTTTGGCCGACTAAAAACCAAATCGGAGAGTGAATTAGGATCCGATTTAAAAAGCTCGTTTGTAAGATTTTTGCAGCGTACAAACGGGTTTTATTGGAATCATGTTTATATATTCGGCAGCGAAACATGCGAGAGTTCTACACAACCGGGCATAGTCATTCCAGGCTTTATCCAGGCGAACCTGGATTATCGGAGAAAGGATGCGCGGTTTCTAAATTATCTGGTCTTTGGAAAAAGCTCGCACGATCAATTTCTATTTGCTTACAAAATTCGGCTGCACGAATACCAGATAATTCAGGAAAGCCACGACCAGATCGTTGATAAAGTGAAGAGTTTTGATGACATGATTGCACAAGCGCTGAAAAGAAGCCTATTTGCCCACTAGATTCAACCCTATTCTTCTATCACTGAGTATCGGACATTCTCGAAATCTCCAATTTAAAACGTGCGTAAACTGCCGGGCTTGGTGATAATCTTGAGAACGTTTCCCAATATCAAAGAGGAAATGAAGTGGGGCGTGCCATCCTATGAAAACGGTAAAAATTTTCTTGTTGCGCTTTAAAACCATTGCAATCTTGGTTTCTCTCCAAAAGGTCTATCCGAATAAGAAATTGCCCTTTTTGATGGGGGCGGTAATACAATAAAGCTCATAGCAATCAGTTCCGTGTAAGAGGTCGACGAAAAGCGGATTGTGAAGCTATTGAAGATGGTAAAGAAAAAATGATTCTGACGATTGTTAGGGATCTGGAATCGAAGATTTATCCCACCATTGTCGGCGCTATTTGTCGAAGCTTAGGATATACCAGCCGTACATACAATAAGAACGCTTGAGCGCGATCAGTTTAAGCGAATACGGGCGGTGCATACTTGCAACCCTGTTCGCGGCCCACAAACCTAAACGCAAGACGCCATGAAGACGCTGACGCTTCAATCCATCTCTAAATATTGCTCATACACCAACCTTTCCTTTTGAGACTCAGCCGCAATTTTTACACCAAGTTCTTTTAATTCCATTTGGTTCAGAAACAGTCCGTCAAAAAACAATTTAGCGAGTTTTATCGTAAGGTAGTGACTAGACAATGCCTCATCATGCGAATTTAGCTCCAACCTCGGCCAAGGTTCGAAATTCATTTGGCTCAGTAGATAGGGTTCGTCAGAAAATTCACCATGTGTAGCTTTTGGCATTCCAACTACTAATCGGTTAGCCCAATTAAGGCTTTTTATTAAATTAAGATTTACATTGCTCCTTTGCTTTTCGTGTCCCCTATAAAAGGTGAGAATAGGAAAACCCTGTCGTTTTACTAAAACATTCTCCTTAGCTAATTGTGCCGAATCGTCAAAAATGTAAGATGCATCTAGACCCACTATCGCTTTTACTCTCTTGTCCCTTTGGCTCAGCCATAAGGAGACAATGCCACCAACGCTAAAACCCATTGAGCCAACCCGTTTGGAATCGAGATTTTTCATTCTTAAAATCGTCTCCAACGCGAATTGCAAATCCAAGACCTGAGTCATTACCCGTTCCTTATTTATTTTAAAGTCAAAAATCGTACTGCCGGTGCCGAGTTGAGGAATGGTTGCTACAACATAACCATGGCTCGCCAAAAATTCTGCCAGCAAAGTATTATCCGGTGACCTCGAAAACCAACCCGAGCAATAGAGAATTAACGGAAATTTTCCTTTCTTTGCGGTAGCGTCGAAATGTACCTGTGTTTCAAAGTTTAATAACTTATCGACGGCGATTTTATTTTTTTTGAACATCCCATTGTACGACCACATATCATAGGTGTTCATTATCTCATTTAGCTTGGCGAAGTAGTCGTCAGGCGCTTTCGGATTAACATAATTCTTAAAAAGCATCCTTTTTTCGTTTACCGGTTCCGAGGGATACCAGACCGCAACCCTGATCGGTCTTTTCTTTGACCGGGGAGTTTCATTTGTTTTAAATGGAAAAGGATCCCAGTCCCGTGTTTCGTCGAGTAGATAGATATACTTAAAACCCACTTTGTGACTGCCAAACTTCGGAGGCTTTACTTGGGCATTCACCCCTTTAAATAATAGGAAACTGACGGTCAGAACCAAGAAAGATATCAGAAAATATTTTTTTGTATTCATAGTATCGGATTTAATTCATAATCACGGTATTCGGATCTATATTGATAACACCGCACCGATTCGTTTTATGACACAAGAAAGGATTGTCGAAAAATATATCGTCAAAATAAAAGATATTTACCGGACTTTTTAATGTTTCATAATTTCTTCTGATAAACCCTTACATAATCGATATACATCCGCAGCGGAAAAGACCCGACGTCGATCCCTTTTCTTCCGCCCCAGGTTCCGCCGACGGCGGTATTGATCTTCAAATGGAATTTCTGATCAAACGGCCATTCGGCGTATGATCTCTTTGCATTTCTAAACCTATAGTAAACGGCTCCATCTACCGCAAATTCGATCTTCCCGGGGGTCCATTCGATCGCGTAGTCGTGGTATTCCCTGTGCGGGTCTTTGATTTTGATCTTTCCGGATCGTTCGGTTCCGTTTTCATAATTAAAGGCTTCGGTGTGAACAGTTCCGAGAACCACATTCGGATCAAACCCGACATTTTCCATAATGTCTATTTCGCCGCTTTTTACCCAGTCCAATTCATCAAGATCTTCACCAAGCATCCAGATCGCTGACCACGCCCCAACGCCTTTTGGCAGACGGGCGCGAACTTCGATCTTTCCGTATTTCCACTCGGCGAGACCTTTTGTCGTGACGCTTGCCGACGTATATTCGGAAATTCTTTTTCGCTTTCGCCAGTTTTTATCTTTGGGTGACACGAAATCATTGTTCCTGATCCTCTCCTTTCGCGCCTCGATGATCAATTTTCCGTTTGCGATCCGTACGTTCTCTTTCCGATTGGTGTAATACTGCGCTTCGAAATTTCTTACATATCCCAACTCAAATCCCCATTTTGCAGGATCAGGACTCCCGGAACCCCGAAATTCATCCGACCAGACCAGTTCATAACCGTCATCAGAGTCGGCGCGGTTTATTCCTGCTTCCGGGTTTTCGAATTGTATAGGTATTAAAATGAAAAGGAGGAAAACGAAAATAGACATCTTCATAATTTACAAGTATTGAGTCCAGGCTTGCTCAAGAATCTTCGAATTAAAACCGGTTTGTGAAACCGCATATATTTTATAACAATGTTCCTTCGGCTGACTAGATATTAATTTGATAAATAGCAATGTTGATCTCAGAATTTGATTACGAATTACCTGAAGAGCTGATAGCTCAGAATCCGCTCGAGAAACGCGAATCATCGCGGATGCTTGTAACGCGCCCGAAAGAGAAGTCGCTCGAAGATCGAAAGTTTTCTGAGATATCAAAATTTCTAAAACAAGGGGATCTTATAGTTTTAAACAATACGAAGGTTTTCCCGGCGAGAATTTTCGGAAAGAGCGAAACGGGAGCAAAGATCGAGCTCTTTTTGGTTGAGGAAAAGGAAGGCCAAACCTGGGAAACGCTTGCCCGCCCCGCTCGTCGTCTAAAACCGGGAAAAAAGATCAATTTTGGAAAAGAATTAGCGGGCGAGGTGATGGAAAAAACTTCCGAAGGAAGGGTGTTGATCAAGTTTGATTTCTCAGGCAGCTTCGATGAGGTCTTGGATGAGATCGGGCAAACTCCCCTGCCCCCTTATATAAACCGAGAGGAAGGTACGCTTGATAAAGATCGCCAGCGATATCAAACGATATATGCGAAAGAGCGCGGGGCCATTGCGGCACCAACCGCCGGTCTGCATTTTTCGCCAGAGATCCTGGACGAAATAAAAGCGGTCGGCGCCGAGATAACAGAAATAACCCTGCACGTCGGTTATGGTACTTTTGAGCCCGTCCGCGTGAGAGATTTATCAGAACACAGCGTAATGCCGGAGAGGTTTGATATCAGCAAAGAATCATCTGAAAAGTTGAATGGCGCTCAAGCTGAAAACCGCAGGATCATCGCCATCGGAACCACGACGACGAGGGCTCTTGAAACGACGATGGCCAGGAATCAGGAGTTTAAGAGCGGCCCGCAGATCGCTGATCTGACCATCACCCCCGGATATTCGTTTAAGGCGATCGACGGAATTCTTACAAACTTCCATTTACCAAGATCTTCCCTGTTAGTTTTGATATCGACCTTTGGCGGTTATGACTTTATAATGGATGCCTATAAACACGCCGTAGAAAAACGGTATCGTTTCTATAGCTACGGCGATTGTATGCTTATATTATAGTTGACCAAGTTCGCTGAGTTTAGTGAGTTGACTGAGTTTGTCTTCAACTAAGTCAACTCAGCAAACTCGGCGAACTTACTAAACCACTCATGGCTGTAATGCAGAAAATCAGGAATATTTTTCTCGACGCGGAATTCGCCGAGGTGGAGATTCCTGCTCCGGCGGCGCCGACCAGCTATAGTCTTTCAACCCTTACCGAAAAGAATCTGCGCGAAGTATTAAGTCTCAACCTACGTTGCTTTTATCAAGGCGAAAACTATACAAAACTCACCTTCAAGCACCTACTGACCGAACCGAATATTCTTAGTTATCAAATAATTACCGCTGAAAGGCAGATGGTCGGGTTTATTTTTATCGCTGTCCACAATGACAAGATCGGACATATAACAACCATTGGCGTGGCCCCTGAACATCGCAATCGCGGGCTTGCCAAGCTTCTGTTGCAGCATGCTGAAAAAGCCCTGAAAACAAGGGGTTTTGATTCGGTGGTCCTGGAAGTAAGAGTTAGCAATTACATCGCACAGAATTTATATCATCAGCTTGATTACAACATCATCCAAAAGCTTGAGAATTACTACACAAATAAGGAAGATGCCTATCTAATGTCGAAATCCCTCTAAGCTGATGCTCCTGCCAAAGATCTATCCAATTACAGACGTTAATGCGGCCGGAATTTCCCATGCCGAACAGGTGAAAAAGCTTATTTCCGGCGGTGCGGAGTTTATTCAATTGCGGGAAAAGGAGGCCTCTTCAGACGTGTTTTTTAAATCTGCAGAAGAAGCGGTCGGTATCGCTCGCGCAAATAGCAAAAGGCTGATCATTAATGACCGGGTGGATATCGCTGCATATGTAAAGGCTGATGGTGTCCATTTGGGACAGCACGATCTGCCGCCATCGGAAGCGAGGAAAATACTGGGCAAAGATGCGATCATCGGGTTTTCGACTCATTCGAAAGAGCAGGCGCTAAAAGCTATCAAGCTTCCGGTCGATTACATTGCGATAGGTCCTGTTTTTGAAACGAAAACGAAATCCGACACCGAAAAAGCTGTCGGCCTGGAAGGAATTGCCAAAGTCCGAAATGCGGTCGGAGATTTTCCGCTGGTCGCTATCGGCGGGATCACGTTCGACAATTTTCGGGAAGTGCTGCGCGCCGGAACAGATTCGGTTGCGCTTATCAGCGGCCTGCTTTCGCCGCCGGATAGCATCGAGAAGAATTTTAGAAAAATGCGGCAGTCATAGTTCGCTGCGCAGCGTGAGCGTGATGCGCGTGATGCCGGCATGTCAGAACCTCTAGCGTCAGCGACCGGGTCAAATATTGATCTACAGATCTTACGACAAACAAGAGTCATCGAAGATGACGAAAGATAGTAGCCCCGTACGAAGCGAAGCGGAGTGCGGGGTGCGATTAAAAAAGCGGACGAAAGCCCTGAAAGGGCGGCAGGAAATTATTCAAAATCGAGGTTTGGCGATTCTTATTTTCATGAGCATCTTTCGCCCGTTCAGGGCTCTTATTCATTTGCCGCCTAGCCCCGCACGCAACGTGAGCGGAGTGCGGGGTAGAATCCACAAAGCAGACGTAGGCCCTGAAAGGGCGGTAGAAATTGTTCAAGATCAAGATTTTGGCATTCCTCATTTTCGAACGCATCTTTCGCCCTTTCAGGGCTCTGATCATTTGCCGCCTATACCCCGCACTCAGCTTCGCTTCGTACGGGGCTAATATCTACCGTCGTCTTCGACGACTGCAGCACCAATACTTAAATCATAACAACGACGACACTCCCGATATACCGACTCCGGATACAAATCATTTCCGACCCGCAAGCTGATACATCGCGGTTCTGACTTATATGATAAACAATGTTAAAAAATTCCTTGCATTTTTGGCTGATTTAAGTGAGAATAGATATTGTCTGGAATAAGAGATCGATCTATTCCTTTCTCACTCATCCTTCCTTTTTTCAAAGAATCTTTTTAGGAGTCAATTCCATAAAATGAGTTTGCTTGATGTAGCACCAATAATAGAGCAGATGCTGCTCATATCTGAAAACGTAAGTGACCTTAACTTTTCGACCGGTCAAAAACCGCAGATCGAGATCAACGGCAGTCTTTTTTCAGCATCGCCAATGGGTTTGGGCAAGCTTACCGCTTTCCAAACGGAAATGATCGCGATGGCAATATTGAGAGACTCGCCGGAGGCCTCGAAACATTTGGCGACTCTGGGAACCGCGGATTTGAGTTACAGCTTGCCCGGCCGCTGTCGTTTTCGTGTAAATATATTTCAACAGCGGGGATCATTTTCAATAGTCATGCGTGTGATTCCCCATGAAATCCCTAGTTTCGAATCGCTAAACGTACCCAAACACCTTGGGGATGTAACCGGGATGCGTAACGGGCTGGTTTTACTTACCGGACCTACCGGCTCTGGTAAGAGTTCGACGCTTGCGGCGATGATCGATAAGATCAATCAAACCAAGAGTTATCACATCGTTACGATTGAAGACCCGATCGAATTTTTGCACTCGCATAAGAAATCGACGATAAACCAGCGCGAGGTCGGATCCGACACAAAAGACTTCGCTTCTGCGCTTCGTGCAGCTCTTCGTCAGGCACCAAAAGTAATACTCGTTGGTGAGATGCGCGACCTGGAAACCACTGAGATCGCACTCGAAGCTGCTGAGACGGGTCACCTTGTTCTATCGACGCTTCACACCATTGACGCTTCAAAAACAGTCGACCGTATTATCGGTATGTATCCGAAGAACGAAGAAAAAATTATCCGCACGCGACTCGCGCAAACGTTTAGATATATCGTTTCGCAGCGTTTGATCCCGACAGCAGATGGAACCGGCCGTGTTCCGGCCGTTGAGGTGCTCAAGTCCAATCCGCGTACCCGCGAATACATCGAAAACGGTGAAAGCGAAGGTAAAACGCTCTTGGATGCAATGCGGGATGGTGAGATCGACGGTATGCAGGATTTCGACACTGTGATCAGAAATTTGATTGTTGGCGAAAAGGTTACGCTCGAAGACGGCCTTTCATATGCAACAAATCAAAACAACCTGCTTCTCCAATTGAAAGGTCTGGCTTCGACTGAGGATTTCATGAATCACAATAAAGTTGAGGCTCAGCCGAAAACAGATCCTACCGCTCCTCCGCCAGTCGAGAGCCAAACCCAAGGCGGCTCTGTTTTAGATATGCTTGAATAATTTTTGGATAGTTTAATAAAGATATGATTATAAGATGCGATAGTTGTTCGGTTTCATTACAGCTTGATGAATCGAAAGTGCCCGGGAAAAACTTTACCGTTCGCTGCCCGCGTTGCCAGAATTTGGTCAGGGTTGTTGCGGGCGCTAGTGGAAAAGGAACGCCTACGGCTCAGCAGCTCGAACAAAATTCACCAGCTCCGGCAGTAAAGGACGGTGCGGCAGAATTTTCACAGCGGGAATCTGAAGTACAGATCAATGACGCTTTGAAGTCTTTGCTCGGGGCATTGAATGGGAATCAGTCAGCGATGGACTTTGACGACGAAGACAAGATCAGGCCGCGACGCGTGCTTCTCTGTCTTGGGGCGGTTAATGACCTCGTTTCCAAGACGCTTTCGTCTATGGGTTTCAAAGTATATATTGCCGCCAATCCCGCTCAGGCAAATGAACGATTGAAAGAAGGTAAAACGGAAATTCTGATCTTCTCACCCGATTTCGCTGAGGAATTTGGCGGTGCGGCGATTCTCCAGCAAAAGGTAAATTCAATGCCGGCAACTGAAAGAAGGCGTTTGTATCTAACCTCAGTCGAAGACGGCGGCGACACGCTGAACGCCCACGAGGCCTTCCTGAGAAATTTGAATTTGATCGTAAATACGAATGACATCGATCAACTGCCGCTGATCCTAAATCGAGCACTGCATGATTTTAACGATCTGTATTTCTACTACAATCGTGCGGCAGGTGCAGAAGCGATTTAAGATATATCTACAATCATTAATAGCGAGCGGCTGGGTAAATCTAGCCGCTTTTCTTTTAAAAACAGGCAGAAACCGGAGCTGCTAAGGAGTCTGCAGTCTGTCATCTGAGATTCCGGCGCTCAATAGAGGATTCCCGCATAACCGTGTAGTTCTATATTTGGGGTCGACCACGTGCACACTTGCTCGCGCGCGTGTTTCTGCCTGTTGTTCCACGACGCGAGTTGATGACACAGGCGGAAACACGACTGGACGGTTTGGCAGCTCATGTAATGAGCGCTCAGCATTTAGCCCACACCGCTCCGGTGTGGGACGAATCCGATAAATCCTCCGGAGCCGTCGTAGACGGCGACACGCTGTCACCCGTTACACGGGCTCGGTACATATTTGACCACACCCCATAGCTCACGCTAAGGGCTAGATGCTATCCATCCGCGTACGCGGACTGCGGAATTATGAAACCGCGACATCCGCGCAAATCACGGCTGGGGATTCGCAGCTCATGTAATGAGCGCTTAGCATTTAGCCCACACCGCTCCGGTGTGGGAAGAATCCAATAAATCCTCCCGAGCTGTCGTAGACAGCGACAGCCTTCAGAACGTTACCCCATAGCGTGAGCTATGGGCTACATGTTTCTATCCGCGTACGCGGACTGGAGAATTAGGAAATCGCGTCATACAGGCCGCAACACCACTACCAACCAGTGTGCACATCGTCCCCTGAGATTTCAGCAAACAAACAGCTAGCTAAATAAACTGAGATCCTCAACGACACCGGTACAAACGTATTTCTGCATGCCAGCCGCTCATCTCTTCCTGATCTTCATTTTCATCCCGTATTTCGGACGAAGCGTCATCACCGGATTTAGAGCGATTTTCTGCTCCGGAATCAATTCCAGCTTCCATTTTTGCGCGAGTGTTGCGATCAACAAGATCCCCTCCATCCATGCGAAACTCTCACCGATACAGCTTCTGACCCCACGGCTAAAAGGAAAGTAAATAAACTTTTGGCCGGCTTCTTTTATGCTCTGCTTTTCCCAGCGCTCGGGAATGAATTCACCGGCGTCGTCCCAGAATCGCGGATCGCGCTGAGTTACGTAAGGACTTAGCAAAACTAAAGCATCTTTTGGAATATCATAATCGCCAAATCTATGTTCCTCGATGGCAAGCCGGCCGATCGCCCAGGCGGGCGGAAACAGACGCATCGCCTCAGCAAAGACTGCCTCGGTGTATTTCAGATCTCTGACGTCTTCCATTGAAGGCGTTTTTCCGTCCACAACCCGATCCAATTCTTCTTTGAGCTTCGCCTCTTTATCTGGGTTTTGCGAAAGCAGATACCAGGTGAAGGTCATCGCATTGGCCGTGGTCTCGTGCCCGGCAAGAAAAAGCGTCAAGGCCTCATCACGGATCTGTTTGTCGCTCATTCCCTTGCCGTCGTCTTCATCCTGTGCCAATAAGAGCATTGAGAGAAGATCGCCTTCGTCTTTACCCGATTTTCTCCGTTCATCTATTATCTCGTAGATCACTCTATCGAGAGTCTTCTTCGATCTGTGAAAACGTATCGACTGCGGAAACGGAAGCTTTTCAAGAATCTCTGAAAAAGGCATCACCAAATAGTCAAACATCTCGATCAGCGTCGTCATGGCATTACCGATCTCATCCGTTTCATCATCAACGTCCGCATTAAAGAGAGTTTTTCCAACAATTTGAAGCGTAAGACCCATCATTTCCTTATCGATATCGCGAACTTCTCCATCCCGCCATTCGTTGCTCATGCGTTCGGCGTATTCGGTCATCGACTTTGCGTACTCGGCGATTCTTGCGTGGTGAAAAGCAGGCTGGATCATACGCCGTTGCCTTAGATGCTTTTCGCCTTCGCTGGTCAAAAGTCCCTCGCCAAGTAAATTCTTCGCCCGCTGTAGTGCGCGGCCTTTTACGAATTTTGTATTGTTCTTGATAAGCACGTCCCGGATCAGATCGGGATGATTAAGAAAATAAGTCGGGTTTCGAAAAAGCCGAAAATATGTGATGTCGCCGAGCGAGGAAAGCTCGGTCAGGAATTCGGTCGGGCGGCGGCGAAATTTAATAAAGTGTCCGCCCAAAAGTCCGGGCCTGGTGCTTGGCGGTAGGTGCTTTTCTGCCATAGCTTCATTTTAGACCAATATTCCGCTGCCTTGTGAAGGATATAAGAGATTTTTTTCATTCATAGCATAACTTTTTTCGATCTGAAGAAAATAGTTGGTATGGAAGCTTAAAGCCCGGAGCGTGGATTTATGAAAAAAATCACAACATTTCTTTTATTGGTAGTTTTTTGCGCATCTGTTTCCGCCCAGCAGACAGATGAAAGGAAACCCGCGAAAACCAGTGAGAAAACAAAGATTGCTCTTCTTAAGGCCAGGCAGCTGCTGCAAAAGGATCAGGGCAAGCTCTGGGGTAAGAACCTGTGGCATGAAAATGTGTTGTTTCAAGATCGCGATGACACGATTTACAGCCTAAAAAAACTAGAGGGAAGTAAAACCGACGATTCCATATTGTTTTACAAGACCTTGCCCAAAAACACTTTAAGTAAAACAAACACAGTTCAGACTTATAATGGCGAAAAATATGCCACGATCGTGGCCGATGATTTCTATATGAATGATGAAAGCGCTACCGTCATTCACGAACTTTTTCATCGACTTCATTTCGAAGAATTAGACCAAAAAAACATTAAGCTAAAGACCGAACCGGTTTCTTATCTGGATAATTTTGACGCCAGGGAGTTGCTTCGTCTCGAATTTGAAGCGTTAAGAAATACTTTGAACCTGATGGATAAAAATGAGGATAAGTCGAAAATCGATGCGGCTCTTGCGGACGCACTCTTGTTTAGAAAAGCCAGGCAAAACAAATACAGGCAATTTCTTAAGGAGGAGATTGAGATCGAAACTGTCGAGGGCCTTGCCTCATACACTGGTTTTGCCTTGTCCACGTATCCGAACAAATACAAGAGAGCGATTAGCAGTCTGCACGGATGGGAAACTTCTCCTACTTACACACGCCCTTTTCCATACGCGACCGGACCCGCTTACGGTTTGATATTTGACCACTTAAACCTTGATTGGAAAACGGGATTCGACAAGATCTACAACTTCTTAGAGATATATGAATCGAAGTATCTAAAGAAGCCTCTTGCGTTAAATCATGACGCTCTGGAAGAGGCAAAATCGCGAAACAACTACCCTGCGATTCATAAGGAAGAGTTGGCAAGAAAATTAACCTTTGAAAATCGCGTCAAATTCTACACGGAACTGCTCGTGAATAAACCGACACTTCAGGCTACGTTGGCGAGCAGCGAGTATACATTTAGTTTTGATATGAATGGGACGTTGAGCCTTGGTGAATTCGGTACCTTATATTCAGGGGCGAAAGGCACCGATTTGAGCGACAATAATTTTGGTAACTTTGAGATCGATCCGGCGAAAGCAAAATTGGGAGTTACGGGCGTATTAAGTTCAAAATGGGGTGATAAGACAAAATATACTTTTCCGTTACCTTCAAAAATTACTGACGGCAAGATAATTGGTGAATTTTATGAGATCGAGTTGAATGACGGCTGGGTCGTGAAAAAGAAAAATGCAAAAGGTGATCTCGAAATTGTAAAAGAAGAAACCAAGGCATCAAAGCTTTAGATAATGAGATTTGAGACAAGAAGTTGAAAAAAATTTGATCGATCAAAGCCGTGCGGGCGATGCGGATGCATTTAGCGAGATATATTCCCTGCTAAAGGATTCGATCTATGGGTTTGCCTACCGTATGACAAATGAGCAACCGATCGCCGAAGAGATCACCCAGGAAGTTTTTATATTTTTTATTGAAAACCCGGATAAATACGACTCAAAGCAAGGCAGGCTTTTTTCGTTTCTCTGCGGCGTTGCGAGAAACAAGGCGCTAAACCATTTAAAAAAGAGTGGAACCAGATTAGAGGCCAATTCACTCGATGAAGAAAGGATCGAATCGTTGGCAGGAGGCAATGGGAATTCGCCGGTAAACAATGTATTAGACCAGGAATTTTCTGAGAAGATCGAAGAATGCGTCGCGCAGCTTTCGCCGTTTCAAAAAGAGGTCTTGATACTAAGGGAGCTTGAAGATCTTTCGTATGAAGAGATCGCCCGGATCACCGATACCAGTGTCGGCGTAATAAAAGGACGATTGCACAGGGCAAGACAAACTCTCGCAAAAATACTTGCTCCTTATATCGAAGGCAAAGAGGTTTTATATGAAGTGCACAGAAGTTAAAGAAAAATTAGAGAGCTTTTTTGATGGCGAGACCCGCTCATCTGAAAACGACGGTATCAATTCGCATCTGGTAAATTGTGATACCTGCCGGGCTGACCTTGAAAGTTTGAAGCGGATTCGCAAGACGATGAAACGTGTTTTGCCGATTTCTGCGCCGGCAAGCCTGGACTCAAAAGTATTAGGTGCGTTTCATACACGCCAATTCAAGAACCAGACAACGAGTGGAATCGTTGAACAGAAAAAGACCGGATGGTTTGGAATTCCCAAATTGGCATTTGCTGGGGCATTACTTCTTCTCGTATTGTTCAGCGCCTTGGCGTTTCAGGCGGGTAGAATTTCGGCTGGAAATGTTCAGGCCTCCGCTCCGAATACTATTGAAAAAAGTGTGCAAGATGCTGCCCCGGCGGTACCGGAAATCTCTGGAAACGAAGGCGCAAAGGCTATAGAAACAAAA
>JABDJV010000132.1 GCA_013003295.1 Pyrinomonadaceae bacterium
AGAGCCGCTTTCGCTTTCGCCAATAACGACTGTGCCTTCTTCCGTTTCGTGCTTTCAAGGAGTTCGAGAGCCTTTTGGTTATCCGGATTGGCGTCAAGGATCTTTTCGATATTTGCCACTTTTTCATCGATCGAATCAGCAAGATCTACCCGCAGGAAGAGTGCGTCTTCAAATTGCGGATCTAATTCGAGAATCTCTTTCAAGACCTCTTTTGCTTCGTCGTTTTTACCGCTCGCAGTTAACGATCTGGCGTTCGCAAGCATCGAGTGGGCCTTTTCGATTCGAGCCTGTTCGACCAATCCTCGCGCACTTTGATTTTCCGGATTGATATTCAATACTTTTTCGAGATAGGAGACTTTTTCGGCCGGCGACGAAGCATATTCTGACTTCATCATCCAGGCATCTTCGTTTTCCGGCTCTAGCTTAACTACCTCTTCAAGCAGCTTTTCAGTCTTGGAGTCATTTCCGGAATTCGCCGCTTCCTTAGCTTTTCCTAAGAGCTTTTTCGCCATCTTCGTTCTTGCTTTCTTCAACGATTTTTCGGCGTCCTCATTATTGGGATTAATACTTAACACTCTGTTTAGGTGCGATATCTTCTCCTCTGAGGAATCAGAAACCGAAGCGAGCCACAACCATGCAAGCTCGCTTTGGCTATCATGAACGATGGCCTGCAGGAAACACTGTTTCGCAAAATCGTTTTGCCCGGCCTCTTTTGCATCAACACCGCGTTGAACAAAGGTCTTAGCGAGGAGTGTTTTTGTTTCCTCGGCCCATTTCAAGGCTTTTTCATTTTTTGGATTAACAGCTAAAACGTTGTTCAGGAAGACCAACAACTCTTCCGGATATTCGCTTATCGAAGCCAGCCACATCCAGGCGGATTCGTTTTTCGCGTCTGATTCCGTGACCCTCATCAAAAGATGCCGTGCATCTGCGCGGTCACCTCTCTGCGCGGCTTCGATCCCGTCCTGAAGCATCTGACTGTCGTTTGAAGATGATTCTTCGGAAAGTCCCTTGAGTTCAATTTCGTTGTCGATTAACGGGAGCGAGCTGGTTTCTGCGTCAAATTTAAGTTTCATGGTTGTGTAAAATAGTTCAGATAGTGTTGGATTTGGGAAAAAGCGGCCTGGAATTTAATACTTATATTGAGAAAGTGACAAAAAACGGCAGTAACTTACATACAAAAACTGACATTTTTCAGGGTAAGAATCACGGTTTAAATTGTGCCTAAAACCTCGATAAAATAGGCGAAATATAGAATTTGGGGTGATTTCGTTAATCAAACCACCACAATCATTTAAGCAAGAATCAGACCACAAATTGAATAAAAAAGTGGAGATTTTCGGAATATGGGAGTTTAGACGGTTTTTTTAGGCTCAAGAAGTCGTTCAAGGCGGATACTATCAATCTTGAAAAAACCTTTGATCGATTCGATCTCATTTGAGATCTCATCGGAATTGCCAATATTCTTATTTTTAATACCGACGATCATATTGTTTTTTGGGGTATGTTCGGTGGCGATAAACTCAAATACCTTGGTTGAATATCCACTTCTTTCGAGCAGTAAAGATCGCAGCCCATCGGTTAAGGATTCTGCTTCTCTTTCGAGAATTATTCCGTGTTTTAGAACGTTTCTAAACATATCAGGAGCTTTGATCTGCGGACGCAGCTCTTGATGACAACACGGGGCAACGACGATCAGCTCCGCGCCCGCATTTATTCCTCTATAGATCGCATCGTCGGTCGCGGTATTACAGGCATGCAGAGCTATCAAAATATCGGCATCCACGACCGGAAAGTTCTCGATGTCGTCATGTACAAAATTTAGTCCTCTAAATTCAACAGTTTTTGCCAGCCCGTTGCATAGATCGACCAATTGGCGCTTAGCCTCAACACCAGTGATCTGAGTCTCAATTTCTAATTTATTTTGGAAAAAATCGTAGGCCGCAAAAGTTAAGTAGCCCTTGCCCGATCCCATATCAACAATAGTGATTTCTGGTTTTTCCTTCAAAGACGTTTTTTCCGCAAGGGCGCTTAATGTTTCGACAAACTTATTAATCTGCTTCCATTTATTATGTTGCCGTGAACGAATCTCGCCCGTATCGGTTGTTATACCCAGCGCTTTTAAATAAAAGCTGCTTGGATCGACCAAATAGTGTTTTTTCTTATCGTGATCAAGTTTCGGTTTAGTTATAAACGTTGGTTTTGCAGAATTTAGCCGCGATTTTCCTTTTTTTCCGATGTCTAGCTGAAAATCTCTTGTCGTGGTAAAAAGGTGGCCGGCAAAAAAATCTGACCCCAGTAATTCTTCGACAAGTTTTAGTCCCTGATCAAAGTCAAAATTCTTAGCGGTATCCCGGGTTTCATATCGGTAGAGGAAAAAAAGCCGGATTCCTTTTTTTGTTTTTATCAGGCGAACAAGAATCTTTTGCAAAAGCGGATCATTTCCACGATAATTTCCTAGAGTCATTTTTACAAAAGTTTCGTCTTGCAAACTTTGCGCAAGCCTGGAAACGAATTTTTCAATGTTTTTGATTGGCATTTTCTTTGAATAAGACGATAACAAAAGATGAGTATAGATAGAAATAGGATAAATAAAGACGATTTTCTCAAGGATCTGCTGTATCTTCTCCGTGAGACCTTTGAGGGTTCGCCCGAGGGCGAGGGGGGAGCGTACCTGGATGACGGCATCAGTTTTTTCAGCTCCATCGAAAACCGCACTGCTGAGGAGGTATCCATAGAAATAAATGGAACGTCGGTCGTTGCACACGTCGAGCACGCCAAATTTTACCTAGATCGGTTGGTTGAATTCATCCAGGGCGAATCCCAGAAGGTAAATTGGGAATTGAGTTGGCTGATCGAGTCCGTTGACGATAAAGAATGGGAAATTTTGCGCGGAGGCGTCAGGAAATCGTATGAAAATGCGCTTCAGTGTTTCGCCAACGTCGAAATCTGGAAGGAAGATACTATTGGCGAAGCGATCTCGATGATCGTTCATACAGCCTATCATTTGGGAGCAATTCGACAGATGTTGAAAGCGATCGAACGCGCGTAATGCAAGATCGGTTTCGATTCCGATCCGGGAGGAACGATGAAATATCCGGCCATGGCAGCATTTCTGCTACACGTTACTATCGCAGTCGCGGTTTTGTACGGTCATGACAAGAGCGCTGAAAAAAGAGACTGTCCGTGTTTTCAAGATCGCGCTGAAAAACAAAAGATTTTAGACGGAATTCGTCCGGGTGAATTTAGGTCCAGACGCATCGCGTTTATCGGAAATATAACGCTACATGACCGGGAACTTCGGAAGAACATAGCATTTGAAGAGGGTGATCTATTCACAATAAAAGTACTGTACAAAAGTATTGAAGGATTGAATAGAATGAAGAAGATCTATCCGGTTAGCTTGAAAAATGTGAAGATAACGTTATCAACAGAGAGTAAATCTATTGATACCGTTTTTTGCGTAAAGGAAAGATCGAATGATGACTAATTTATTTCATTTAGCGTTTCCCGTGGATGATCTGGAAAAAGCGCGTGAGTTTTATGGTGGAGTTTTGGAATGCGAAGAGGGAAGGAGTTCCGATATCTGGATCGACTTCAATCTCTTCGGACATCAGATCGTAACGCATCTTTCAAAGGATGGCGGCGGTGTGAAATCAACCAATCCGGTTGATAGTGATAACGTTCCGGTACCGCATTTTGGGATTGTGCTCAAAATGGAAGACTGGGAGCGGTTTGCCGAAAAACTGAAGTCGAAAGGCGTTGAATTTATCATCGAACCAAAGATTCGCTTTGAGGGTGAAATTGGAGAGCAAGCGACGATGTTTTTCTTGGATCCAAGTGGAAATGCCCTGGAATTCAAAGGTTTTCAGGATTTTTCAAAGGTATTTGAAAGAACTACGGACTAAAGTAACTCTCCGATAAATTGCCACTAGCTTCAGCTAGTGGACTCAAATTTCATCCCTTTCCCTCCGGCTTTAGCCCCACTAGATAAATCTAGTGGCAATTTACAAGAAGGACTTCATCGAGAATCCCTGCGGGTTCCTTACCGATGACCATAGAAAAAGTAGTATGAAAACAATCGTAATAGTTTTAATATTGGGGATTGCGCTTGCAATCAGCGCCCAAACACCACCGAGATTTGTCGCCGTGACAATTGATGATCTGCCGGTTGTTGTTAAAAACAGCGATCTCGGAAAACGGCAGAAGATCACCAAAAAACTTCTCACGCATATTACCAAGGCGAAAGCCCCCGCGATTGGCTTCGTCAACGAAAATAAGCTTTATCGAGACGGAGAAATCGCTGAAACTGAAGTCGAACTACTCAGCAAATGGCTCGATGCCGGACTCGAACTTGGAAATCACTCTTTTTCTCACAAAAGTCTTCATGCAATTCCGCTAGATGAATACATCGCCGATATTTTGAAAGGTGAGGTCGTTACGAAAAGACTGCTTGAGCAAAACGGGATGAAAATGCGGTATTTTCGTCATCCATTTCTGCATACCGGGCTGAAACTCGAAATAAAGCAGGGTTTAAATGACTTTTTGGAGCGGAACAACTATACGATTGCTCCGGTTTCTATTGATAACTCTGATTGGGCCTTTTCGAGGGCTTACGACAATTCGATAGAGAAAAACGACAAGAGTCTTCGAAAAAGGATCGGCAAGGCATATGTCCCGTATTTGGAAGCGAAAACTGTGTATTGGGAACGCCAATCGGTAAAATTATTTGGTAGGGAAATCAAACAAACTCTTCTTCTTCACTCGAATTCCATAAATGCAGATTATTTTGATGATCTGATGAAGATGTATAAACAGCGCGGCTATAAATTCATCGCATTAGACGAGGCATTAAAAGACAAAGCATACCGCCTGCCCGATACCTTCACGGGCCGAGCAGGGATCTCGTGGCTTCACCGTTGGGCCCTGGCGAAAGGGAAGGGAAATCTTGTTCCGGATGAGCCAAGAGTCCCGAAATTTGTAATGGAAGCAGCGGGATTAGAATCGGAATAAGAGTTTGCCCGCGAAATACGCGAAACACACGAAAAGAAGAAAGAGTAAAAGGATCTTAATGCGGGGGTTATGTCCTTATGCGTGTTGCTAAATAGAAAAACCTTCGATTATGTTCCTACGGGACACGGATGCTGTTAGATTGAGCAATATTTTATTAGCCGCACAAATTAGGACACTGCTAATGCGGTGTTTCAACGGTTTTAACTACGGTTAGCCTTCCGTTTTTCGCGTCTTTTCGCGTATTTCGCGGGCAAACTCTTCTAATTTTCAGCCGCCTCTCCATCAACAACCCGCCGAAGTCCCAAAGGGTTTCCATCCTTCAATTCATCCGGCAAGGATTCCTGGGGAAAATTTTGGTAGCAAACAAGTCTGGAGAACCGCTCGATCGCCCGCGTACCGACAGAAGATGTGCGGGAATCTGACGTTGCCGGGTAGACGCCGCCGTGGACGATCGAATCATTTACTTCAACGCCGGTTGAAAATCCGTTGTAGATCAGACGCCCAACCTTGGTTTCCAAAACGTCGATCAAAAAACCGTATTCATACAGATCTTCTTCCGAGCAAAACACGGAAGCCGTTAATTGCCCTTCCATGTTTGTCGCGATCTCAAGGAGTTCAGCAGCCGTATCTGATTTGATCAAAACCGTTGTCGGACCAAAGATCTCCTCGCTCATCGTCTCGTCCTGGAGAAAATAGCTTGCATTTGTTTGAAAGAGACTTGGATTTACCCCGAATCCTTCAGTTTCCTTTTCGCTTGACGCGGATGCCGTGTTTTCACCGCGATTTTCGACTCCCATTTCATAAGCGTCCCGAATTCCGGAGGTAAGCAATTGAGACGCATCGGATTCCTGCATCAATTCTTTCATGAATTCGGCAAACTTCTGCAAATGCTCGCTATCGGGAAGAACCACGATGCCGGGTTTCGTGCAAAACTGTCCCGCTCCCAATGTGACCGAGCTATATAGGCCTTTTGCAACCGAAACGTAATCCTTTTCGAGAGCGCTTGGCAATATAAACGTTGGATTAATCGAACTCATTTCGGCGTAAACGGGAATCGGCTCGTCTCTCGCAGCCGCGATATCCATCAAGGCCCGCCCTCCTTTTTGAGAGCCAGTGAACCCCACTGCTTTGATCGCCGGATGCTTGACGAGATTCTGCCCGATCTCATAATTGCTTGAGAAAAGTAGGCTGAAGACACCTTCAGGCAGTCCGCAGGATCTTACGGCCTGTGAGATCGCGTGTCCGACGAGTTCGGCGGTTCCGGGATGTGCGTTGTGAGCGTTTACGATCACCGGACAACCGGCGGCGAAGGCCGATGCCGTATCTCCGCCGCCGACTGAATATGCAAGAGGGAAGTTGCTCGCACAAAAGACCGCGATCGGTCCGACAGGGCGAAACATCGAACGCGTATCGGGCTTTGGCAAAGGCTTGCGTTCCGGTTCAGCATGGTCGATCCGTGCGTCTACCCAATGACCTTTCTCGACCAGGTCGGCAAACATACGGAATTGCCAACAAGTGCGTCCGCGTTCGCCTTCAAAACGTGCGTTTGGCAGGCCCGTTTCGAGCGTAGCCCTCTGGATCAGATCATCGCCCAGAGCTTCGATATTGTCAGCGATCTGCCTGAGAAATTTTGCTTTTTCTTTTCCGGATACGCGGCCGTAGGCTATACGCGATCGCTGTGCCAGTTCTACGGCACTATTGAGTTCCTCGATCGTTGCCGAATAGAAACTTGGTTCAACCGCTTCGCCCGTTTCGGGGTTAAATGCCGTGAAAGTTTTTTCTGTTTCACTTCCGCGGGAGAATCCTATAAATGATTTTCCTATCAAGTTCATACGTTTACGCATTAACCGCAAAGCACGCAAAGGTCTTCGCAGAGTTCGCTAAGAAAGCTAATTAGAATTAACTTTGCGTCCCTTTGCGATTCTTACCTTGCGACCTTTGCGGTTAAATCCCCATTTGGTCTATGTTTAAGAGCACGGTTGATTATTTCCAACGTCGCTTCTAATTCCTCACCTATGATCTCAAGCCTCGGCGGACGAACTCGCGCATTACCCATTCCGACCTTTTCCTGAACCAGTTTGATTAGCTGAACGAATTTGGGCACAGTATCAAGCCTCAAAAGCGGTAAGAACCAGCGATAGAGTTCAAAAGCCCTTTCGCTTTCGCCGTTCAACGCGAAATCGAAAAGATCAACCGATTCTTTCGGGATCGCGTTAACCAGCCCGGCGATCCAACCAGTCGCGCCTGCATTTACCCCCTCGACGATCACGTCGTCAAGCCCCGCAAAAACTGCCAAACTGTCTCCGAGCAGCGCCTTGAGCGCCGTTATTCGCCGCACATCTCCGCTTGATTCCTTTACGGCGTGCAGATTTGAATGTTCAACGGCGAGTTCTGCGATATCTTCCGGCAAAAAGTCGGTGCCGTAGGCCGCCGGATTATTGTAAAGCATTGACGAAAGGGAGGTCGCTTCGAATATTTTCGAGACATGATATTTCATTTCACGCTGATCACCCTTGTGAACGTAAGGCGGCAAAACCATAAGGCCTTTGCATCCGATCTCCTCGGCAGTCTTCGCCTGTTTGATGCCATCTTCAGTGCTTAGCGCTGCAATTGCCGGGATCACGGGCACCGTGTTTCCGACAGCATCGATGCAAGTCTTCCAAAGCGAAACCTTTTCATCAAAAGTCAAAGTGGCACCCTCACCGAGACTTCCGTTCGTTACAATTCCCGTCGCGCCATTTTCTACCAGCCATTTCACATGCTTTTTCGTGAACTCATGATCTATCAGCAAGTTTTCATCAAAACAAGTTGTGATCGCCGGCATTACGCCTTTCCATTCCATGATCTTCTGCTCCTGCAATATTCTCAGTCGACTAAATTCTTTAATTTCACGGGCGATATCGGGGGTCTCACAGC
>JABDJV010000020.1 GCA_013003295.1 Pyrinomonadaceae bacterium
GACTTACGAGTCCGCGCGGGATCGATCTGTCGTCTAATGATTATCTTGGCCTGGCTCAAGACTCTCGCTTGAAAGATGCGATGATCGAGGCTGTAGAACGCGAGGGAGTCGGGTCGACAGGGTCACGTCTGCTTCGGGGCGAGAGGGATTGCTTTAGAGAGGTCGAGGAGAAATTTGCGGCGTGGAAGGGAACCGAGCGTTCGCTATATTTTGCGACCGGTTACCAGGCTAACATCGGAATCATGCAGGCGTTTTTGGAAAAAGACGATATCGTGTTTTCTGATGAGCAAAACCATGCGAGCTTGATTGACGGTATTCGCCTTGCGAAGTGCAAGAAACATATCTACAGTCATTTAGCTGTAGATACTTTAGAAGATACTTTAAGTAACACGGAGACGCGCGGGCAGAAGTTCTTAGTCACGGAATCCCTTTTTTCCATGGATGGCGATATCGCTCCGCTAAAAACGTACGCCGGAATCTGCAGCAGAACCAATACAAATTTAATCGTCGACGAGGCCCACGCGGTAGGTATCTACGGCAAAACGGGAAGCGGGCTGATCGAGGAGTTTGGAATTGAAGACAACGTGTTCTTATCTATTAACACCGCCGGAAAAGCGCTGGGTGTTTCGGGGGCGTTTGCAGCAGGAAGCGATCTTGCGATCGACTATTTGATAAACAAATGCCGATCGTTTGTCTTTTCGACGGCCCCCATACCTGCCGTCGCCGATACATTAAAAGTTGCAATCGAAATTATCGAAAACGAGAAAGAACGCCGGGAGGATTTGCGCGCGCTGTGCAGAACATTCAGCGGGCTCCTGCGGGAAAACGGGTTTGCTGTTCCGAAGAAGGAAACTCAGATCGTTCCTATTATCATAGGAGATAGCAGCAGGGCCGTTGCGATCGCAGAAAAGATGCAGGCGTTTGGTTTTGACGTCAGGGCGATCCGGCCTCCAACAGTCGCTGAAGGCACATCGCGTCTCCGGGTGACATTAAATTTGGGTTTGGATCGCGAGATTCTGACCGAATTTGTGGAAAAATTGAAGCAAGAAGTAATTGAAGCTCAGAATGGAGAGTTAGCGATCGGTGCTGATTAGGGGAGTCGGGAGTTAATTGCAAAGTGAAATCGTGCGCTTCCTAGCTATTATGCCGCTTGAATTATGAAAGGGATTTTCGTAACAGGGACCGATACCGGAATAGGTAAAACCGTAGTTTCGGCCGCGTTGATGAACGCAATCAGGGACAGAGAACCCGTATGTTATTGGAAGCCGATTCAGACGGGGATCGAAGACGATGACGATACGAAAACGGTTTTGGAGCTGGCCGGCTGTTCGGATGAAGAAGTCCATAACAAAGGCTTCAGACTCGAAAAGCCGCTGTCACCACATTTGTCAGCAAGGCTGGCGAATGTTGAGATAACGATCGAAAAGGTTTTGGGTTTCATTAAAAACAAAGATGAGGGCAAATTCTGGATAGTTGAAGGGGCAGGGGGAATTCTTGTTCCCTTAAATGAGCGCGAGCTGATGATCGATCTGATGAGGTCGCTGCGCTTGCCGGCTTTGATCGTGGCCCGTTCGGGTTTGGGAACGATCAATCATACGCTCCTAACGCTCGAAAAGCTGCGCAAACGTGAAGTTAAAATATCCGGAGTGGTCCTAAATGGCGTGCCAAATCGGGAAAACAAGGAGGCGATTGAGCACTACGGAAAAGTAGCGGTGCTTGCGGAAATGCCGAGATTTGAGAAGATTGACGCTGAAACAGTACAAACTTGGAGCGACCAAACTAAAATATGGCGATAGTTAAGAAAACCGAAGTCGAAGTAATGGCGCAGCTAAGCGGTGAACAACTTGAACGCCACTTGCTGACACTTCCGGCAAAAAAAGAGCAATTTGATAAGCTTTTCGATTTCATCGAGGACGAGCTTTATGAGATAGAGTGTGACCATACGTCCCGTTTCGCAATGAAATTTCTGATGCAGCGAGGGATGAACTTTCCAAAGGTCTCTGCCTGGCTTTCGCAGCAGGGCGGCTATTGCGATTGCAAAATTCTTGAGGAAATTGCTGAACCCTGGAGGGAGATTTTTGGAGACGAATAAGAATTCTTGCCCACGAATTACACGAATGGACACGAATTAAAGAAAAGGAAAATTAATCGATCGGATCAACATATCAAGTTGGCTAAATCGAACTATTTCCCGGTTTTTCTTATTCGTGCTAATTCGTGAAATTCGTGGGCAAATATTCCGGAAATTATGACGATTCTAGAAAAAGATCGAAAATATCTCTGGCATCCTTACACCCAGGAAAAGGTCGCACCCCTGCCGGTTCCGATCGTCAAAGCAGAAGGCGTCTGGCTATACACGGAAGACGGACGAAAACTCCTTGACGGCGTCTCCTCCTGGTGGGTAAACACCCATGGGCATTCACACCCCTACCTTAACGAAGCTCTTAGAAAACAAGCCGAAACTTTGGAACACGTGATCTTTGCAGGATTTACACATGAACCGGCCGTGAAGTTGGGCGAGAAACTAGTTGAGGTTTTACCGGAGGGTTTGACCAAAGTTTTTTATTCCGACAATGGCTCGACGGCTGTTGAAGTAGCCTTGAAGATGGCCTACCAGTATTGGCGCAACAAAGGCGAGGAACGGCGGACATTTATCGCCCTCGAGCATGCCTACCATGGCGATACGATCGGGGCGATGTCAGCCAGCGACGATTCACAATTTACAGCCCCGTTTAAGGATCTGCTTTTTGAAGTAAAACGCGCCGAAGCGCCGTACGCGCTGCATTGTCGGCGCTGTGCAGTCGGGAGTCCGGAGTCCGGTGTCCAGAGTCCGGAAAACAGGTCAGTACCGTCGGCGGTAGCCGATGGTTTAATTCCAAACCCTCAGAAGAATAAGTGCAATCTTGATTGCTTGGAATCTCTCGAGAGTATTCTAAAAAAACACCACATAGAAACCGCCGCAGTCATTATCGAACCAATGCTTCAGGGCGCGGGCGGAATGATCGTTTGGGAAAAGGAATATCTTGCGCAGGTCCGCGAACTTTGCGATAAATACTCCGTTTTGCTGATAGCTGATGAAGTACTCACCGGATTTGGGCGAACCGGAAAGATGTTTGCCTGCGAACATGCCAATATCTCACCCGACATTATCTGCCTTTCCAAGGCCCTAACGGCGGGCTATATGCCGCTTGGAGCGACCGCCGCTACCGAAGAGATCTTCGATGCATTCTACGATGACGACCGGCTCAAGACTTTTTTCCACGGACACTCCTATTGCGCCAATCCTCTCGCTTGCGCTCTCGGAATTGCCAATCTCGAGTTGTTTGAAAAAGAAGACACGCTCAAAAAGATCCAATTCATCAATAAGAAGTTTCGCGAATTCGAGCCCGAGTTATATTCGTTTGACGGAGTCCAGGATGTTCGAATAATCGGTGGTGTCCTTGCATTTGAACTAAAGGTGGACGAAGGCGGATATCTTGCCGATATCGGACAAGAACTCTATCAGGAATTCCTAGGTCGCGATATTGTCTTACGTCCCCTTGGAAACGTCCTGCTCTTTATGCCGCCGTATATTATCGAAGAAAAAGAGATCGATTGGGTTCTCGGCGAGATCAGATCAGTTCTTCAGGGGATCTCGGAGAAGGATTCTGAGTTAGCAAAATCGGCCTGAAACGTGCGTCTAATAGTTGGAAGCAGGGAAGGAGAGAATTATGCGTAGTGCCCTAAAAGTTTTTGGTTTGATCCTGGTGGTAGGTTTTATTTCGACTTCTGTGTCCGCTCAGTCGAAAAAATCAATGACGGTCAAAATCTACTTCACCGATTCGAACGACAATCCAAACATGCAGGATTGCGGAAAGGTAAAAGCTGTATTCCGGACGGTTCCAAAAACGAAAGGGGTTGCCCGGGCGGCGCTGAATGAACTCTTCAAAGGTCCAACAAAACAAGAACGGGAAGCGGGCCTTTTCTCCTGGTTTTCGCCGGAATCGAAGGGACTGTTGAAGAATATTAACATCAAGAATGGGTATGCCTACGTGAACTTTGATGGGTGGCTGGTAGAGAATTTGGGAAACGCGACGACGAGTTGCGGAAGTGCCTCATTTTATTCCGAAATTATGACTACCTTGATGCAATTTCCAACGATAAAGAAGGTGTTTTTTGCAGTTGAGGGTGACCCTGCCGCCTACTACGAATGGATGCAGATCGGGGAATGTCCAAAAGAACTGAATAATTGCGATAACTCAAATTTCTAGGATTTGGATGCCGACTGGAGCGTAAGCGTCCCCGCTTGCGATGAGTGCGGTAGCACGAAAAAGCGCTGTCAGCTAAGTAGTTTCAGTTTAAAGTTTATCGGCATTTTATTCGCGTCAAAAAACGACGCTCATCGCAAGCGTCCCGCTTGCGCTCCAGTCGATTAGTCCACGATAGCCTTGAGGAATCTTCCGGTATGTGAGTTCTCGTTCTCCGCGATCTCCTCTGGCGTTCCTACAGCTACGATCTCCCCGCCGCCGACTCCACCGTCGGGACCCAGATCGATCACATAATCCGCCGTTTTTATCACGTCTAAATTGTGTTCGATAACCAAGAGCGAATTTCCTTCAGCGATCAGGGCGCGGAAGGCAGAGAGAAGTTTGTTGATATCCTCAAAATGCAAACCTGTAGTGGGTTCATCAAAGATAAAGAGAGTTTTCGATCTTGATTTTGTCGCCAGATGAGCCGCTAACTTCACGCGCTGCGCCTCGCCGCCGGAAAGTGTTGTGGCGGATTGTCCGAGGCGTAAATACCCCAAACCTACAGATTCGAGGGTTCTTAATTTCTTGGTTATCTTTTTTTCGGCCTTGAAAAATCCCGATGCTTCGCGGACGGTCATATTTAGTACGTCATGGATATTTCTTCCTTTGTAGCGGACATCTAATATCTCATTCTTAAAACGTGTGCCGCGGCAATCCTCGCAGACTAATTCGACGTCGGCCAGAAACTGCATTTCGATCGTCACGGTACCGCTGCCCTGGCAGTTTTCGCAGCGTCCTCCGGGAACATTAAACGAAAAATGAGATGGCTTATAGCCTTTTTTATGTGAGAGGTTCGTTTTTGAGAAAACTTCACGGACGGCGTCGTAAGCCTTGATATAGGTTACCGGATTTGAGCGGGGGGTGCGGCCGATCGGAGATTGATCGACCAATATAACGTCGTCAATAAGATCCTCGCCAAGAATTTCTTTACAAAAGCCAACTTCGCTCTTCCAATCTCCGGATCTTTTCTTCAGACCCGCATACAATACGTCGTGTACGAGTGTTGATTTTCCTGAGCCCGAGACACCCGTTACGCAAACGAACATGTCCAAAGGAATCTCCACGCTGACATCCTTTAGATTGTGCTCTCTAGCGCCGATGATCTCGATCCCGTTTTCCTTTTGGGGTTTTCTGCGGCTTTCGGGAATCTTGATTTCCGATTCACCGCGCAGATATTTCCCGGTCAGCGAGTTTTCGGTTTCGAGGAGACCTTCGAATCCGCCTTCATAAACCAGGTTCCCGCCCAGCTCTCCGGCGTAAACACCGACGTCGATGACGTGGTCAGCACTCCGCATCATTTCTTCATCGTGTTCGACAACCAAAACGGTGTTGCCGATATCACGCAGGTTTTTAAGGATCTTTATCAGCCGCGCGCCGTCTCGCGGGTGCAAACCGATCGATGGTTCATCCAAAACATACAGTGTGCCAACGAGCAGCGAACCGAGATTGGTTGCCAGCTGGATTCGCTGAGCTTCGCCGCCTGAAAGCGTCGCCGCAAGCCGGTCAAGAGTAAGATAATCCAATCCAACGTCGAGCATAAATCTGATGCGCCGGCGGATCTCTTCGAGCAGTTTCTCACCGATCTTTTCACGCTCCTTATCAAGAACCAAACCATTAAAAAACACTTCGGCATCCTTTATTGAAAGTGCTACCGTCTCCGGTAGGCTCTTGCCGCCGATTTTTACCGAGCGTGATTCGATTCTCAAACGACCGCCGTCACAATCCGGGCAGCGCGTGTAGCCGCGGTATTTAGCAAGAAAAACACGAACGTGGAGCTTATACTTTTTCTTCTCCTTCCATTTGAAGAAACCATCGATACCGCGCCAGATGCCCTTGCCTTTGATGACGGCGTTTTTCTGCTCCTCTGTGAGATCTATGAAGGGAACATCTATTGGAATGTCCTCAAGCGCTGCAAATTCCTTTAGCTCGCGCAGGGCCCAGTGGTGTTGCGGAGAAGAAAAGGGTTGAACGGCCCCTTGTTTGATTGAAAGCAACGGGTCCGGGATGACCAGGTCGTAGTCAATTCCGGTCGTGTTTCCGAATCCCTGGCAGGTAGGACAAGCACCAAACGGCGAGTTGAAACTAAAAAGGCTCGGCTCCGGTTCCTCAAATTGAGTGTCGTCGTTCTTGCAAATAAATGCTTCCGAAAACTTCAACGTCGTTTCGCCGTCAGCCGTTTTGGCGATCGCCGACTTGCTTTCCCGAAAACAGATCTCAAGCGAATCAACTAATCTCTTGCGGATCTTCTTGCCGGCCTTGAGACGGTCGACCAATATGAATGTGTCTTCAAAAGACTTAAATTTGAAATCCTCGGGCTTGTTCAGGTCGATCGTTTCCCCTTTTCGCATCAGCCGCGAAAAACCGTGCCCCAAGACGCTCATCAAGACAGCCGTCTTCTTTTGTTTGTCGGTCGTTGGGTTAAAGAAGATGTCGATCGGAAAAAGCAGGTAAAATTTTGTGCCGTCCGCGAGCGCTTCAAGAATGTCGTCGGCTGCCGATTCCGGTGAATCCTTTTTCACCCGTTCGCCGCATTTGTAACAAAAAGTCTGTCCAACCCGCGCAAACAGGAGCCTCAGATAGTCATAGATCTCTGTCTGAGTCGCAACCGTCGAACGAGGATTTCGCGTCGAATTTTTTTGGCGGATGGCGATCGCCGGAGCGATGCCGATAATTTCGTCGACATCGGGCTTATCCATCTGCTCAAGAAATTGGCGGGCGTAAGCAGACAGCGATTCGACGTATCGACGCTGTCCTTCGGCATAAATCGTATCAAATGCCAACGAAGATTTTCCCGACCCGGAAACGCCGGTTATCACGGTTAGTTTGTTAAGCGGAAGCTCGCAATAAACGTTCTTGAGATTGTGGACTCTCGCGCCGCGGATCTTTATCGCTTCTTTCTTTTTCTTTGCAGCTTGCATAGATGAGAAATTCTTTCGTTTAGGCAATACACGATTTTATCAAATGGCAGGTAGGAATAAAACTCACAAATTGAGTTATAATATCTGTATGAAATACTTGTTGGCCCTTGTTTTTTTCCTTTCGATCACAGCATGCGGTATCCAGTCGGTTGAGAGCCAAAAACTCACGGACGAAAGCGCGATCGCCGGTACAACTGGTGAGTTAAGACAGCCCGTTCTGGTCGAGCTGTTTACTTCAGAGGGCTGCTCAAGCTGTCCGCCGGCAGAACGGAATCTCGCCTATTTCCAAAAAGAACAGCCTTTTAAGGGTGCGGAGATAATTGCGCTTGCGCTTCATGTAGATTATTGGGATTACCTCGGATGGAAAGACAAATACGCGACCGCTTTGTTTACGCAAAGACAGAGGGTTTACGACCGAAAGTTTCGAACGGGTAACATTTATACTCCGCAGATGGTTGTAGACGGAGAACAGCAGTTTATTGGAAGTCATCTGAAAAAAGCCGAGAAGGCTGTTTCTAAGGCGTTAAAGAACAAGAAAGCCTCGATCGACATTTCCGTTGTGGACGAGCGGCTGAAAATCGGAGTTTCGAACGTTCCGCCGCGAAAAGAAAATGCCAGCGTTTATTTAGCTATCGCCGAGGACAATCTGAGTTCCGAGGTAAAAAGCGGAGAAAATGCCGGCAAGAGCCTGACGCATGTATCCGTAGTCAGAGAATTGAAAGGTCTTGGCAGGCTCAGTGGGAATCAGGAAAGCTTTGAATTGGTAGTTCCGCTCCAGATCGAAAATGACTGGAAAAAAGCCAATTTGAGCATGACGGTGTTTGTGCAGGGTAACCAGAGCAGAAAAGTTTACGGGGCGAAGAGGATATACCTGCTGACGGAGACTGATTAAAATCTCAGATTATTTTGACCGAACCAGCGGATTGATGCAGGGATCTGCTTTTGATTACCAGCGATTGTCATAGCTGGTAAAGTTTTCACGCCAGTTTTCCTTGGCTTTGATTATAAGAACCGGGATCTTTCCATCAAAAACGACCTTCGAATCGAGATCGCGACGCAGTCGATAAGTTCTTCCGGTTGGGGAACAAACGATAAGCGTCGCCTTTTCTTGACCAAATTTCGAAATTACCGCGCTGCGCCAGTCGTCTTTGGCCCTGTAGACGAGTCGGGTTCCGATAGGGAAGTCTGAGATTTTAGTTTGCTGATGTTTCATGTGCGCGACGATGATTCATTCTAGCACAGTTGCGAGAGGTATGTCTTCCAAAGAAAAAACTACGCGACGAAAATCGTCCGTCGCGTAGTTTTTAACAGAATCCAGTTGAGCAATAATTAGTCTTCAAATGGCAGGTCGTGCTGATTCTTTTGGCTCACCGCGTAAAGCCTCAATCCTACCGAGACCATGATCACGGAGATGACGATCCAGATCAGAACCCAGGCGATTCCCGGAATTCCGGTAGCCTCAGCCATGTTGGCGGCATCAGAATGCGCATCGGTAAGCGCAGAAACCATAAATAATGTTTTCAGGCTGAATATCGCATTCAGCAAACATTGAACCGCGAGAAACGCCAATGAGAAATTTACCCACTTCATTTCCGCATATTTTGCGATAGCGAAAAGCCCGGCAGAAAGTACGGCTCCCGAAATCACCGTAAATACAACACTGCCAACACTGACCTTTGCGTTGAAGACATTCCAGATCGGAGCAAGCAAACCAAATACAACGGTCATTATGCCGACAAAAGCAGATGTGAAATAAAGCGCATTTCTCGAAGAGTAGTTATACCTAAACCAGATCAATAGAGCGATCCCGAACGCTGTTGTTCCGACGTACCCGGCGCTTGAAACGATCAGTTGAGAAAGCCAGGAGTTTGTAACCGACCAAACGACACCGCTTGTATCGGGTGAGACGGTCAGGCTTTGAACCGAGCCCCCGGTCATTAGAGTTGCCAGGACGTGGCTGCCTTCATGAACAAATGTTGCGAACAGCTGCAGCGGATAAACGGCGTAACTCGCGATCGGGAAAAACAACGAAATTGCCCAGATACCAATGCTCACGAGTGTTGCAACAATCAAAAGCTTGATCTGGGGTCGTGCGTCGTCGGCTAGTTTGTATTTCATCTAATTTTTACTCCTATTTCGGATTCTCAAGACTATTTACGCTATATTTTACACCAAAGTTCGCGTTTTGGTTAACACTTATGTTGACGAAAGCGCGTTTTTCGTTGCCGGAATACGCTTTATTTCGAAATTCGCATGTAGTTTTTCTTCCCACCCATCTTCGATTCGAGGCGAATATCGGTTATTTCAATGTCTTTTTGGACCGCTTTGCACATATCGTAAATTGTTAAAGCTGCTACACTTACCGCGGTAAGTGCTTCCATTTCGACACCCGTCTGCGAGGAAGTCTTGGCGACCGCCTCAATTCGGATTCCATCATCTTCAAGTGCCAGCTTTACGTCAACTTTTGAAAGACTGAGCTGGTGACAGAGCGGGATCAGTACCGAGGTCTGCTTTGATCCCATGATCCCGGCAATGCGTGCAATCTCCAGCGGATCGCCCTTTGGATTGGATTGGTCGTTTATTGATTCCAGAGTTTCTTCATCGAGCAATACCTTGCCTGACGCAATGGCAACACGTGAGGTTACCTCCTTGTCTGAAACATCAACCATCTTGATTTTTCCTTTATCGTCGAAGTGCGAAAGTTTACTCATAGTAATAAATGCAGCGGAAATCATGTTTTTAGGGTAAAAACATGATCTCCGCTATGTCTCCTTTGTCCAAAGTGCTGTCTGCGGGAATAAAAACAAGCCCGCTCGCTTTTGAAAATGCAATGAAATTCGATGACCCGCTAAATCGCAGCGTTTCGATCTTTAACCGCGCTTTTTTTGTTGTTTTCAGCGAGACGGGAAGAAGTGAATCCCGCCCTTTTGCGCCATTGATCGGATGGGATAGCACTGCAAAACCGCGTTTTAATGCATATTTATGGGCCGACTGCATCAAAAGCAAAGCCATCCGTACAAATACAAAGAATGTGACCGCTGCCGAAACGGGGTTGCCGGGCAGTCCGAAAATAAGCGTATTGCCTTTTTTTGCAAAAACCGTCGGCTTTCCGGGTTTAAGAGAGATTTTTTCGAAGAAGATCTCGGCACCGTTCTCACGAAGCGCGGGTTTTGTAAAATCGTAATCCCCAACCGAGACACCGCCAGAAATTATCAGACAATCACAGCGGTCTGTTGCCGACGAGATCGATTCCTTCAAATGCTCCAGATCGTCTTCGGCGTTTGTAAGGATCTCGACATCTGCTCCTGCAGACTCTGCAAAGGCCTTCAGCATCGATGAGTTTGAGTTTCGTATCTGATCCAGCGAAGGTTTTTCAGAAATATTGACGATCTCACTGCCGGTTGCCAGGATCGCAACGCGCGGTCTTCTTGAGACCAATACCCGGGCATATCCGAAGGAAGCCAGTGCCGCGATCATATTCTCGGTTATGATCTCGCCTTTTTTGAAGATCTGGTCACCTGAGGTAATTTCCTCGGATCGTTTCACTATGTTTTGATTCGTTTTTGTGGGCTTAAGAATAGTGACAATTCCGTCGCTTTCGTCGGTTAGCTCCACCTTTTGCACCGAATCCGCACCATCAGGAACCGCGGCCCCGGTCATGATTCTTACTGCTTCACCCTCGCGCAGGGTGTTATGCCAGCCCGTTCCTGCGACTGACTCGCCAACGATTTTAAGCTTCGCAGGCGCGTCACTGACATCAGCCTTTCTTACCGCAAATCCATCCATCTGCGAGCGGTCAAACGGCGGCATGTCCATATCCGCTGCGATATCCTGCGCAAGAACCCGCCCGACTGCCGCATCCAGGCCGATCGATTTGGGTTCTAATCTGACGGCTTGGGCCTTAACGATACGAAGTGCCTCGGAAATTGAAATCATATGTCAGCCTCTCGGATAAAAACCAAACCATATCAATGCGGAGATAAATATTCCCACTATCATGCCTGCAACGGCTCCGATAAACAGCGATAGCCAGTTGGTTAAATGCCAGAATGGAAAGGACTCACCCATTTCGTTGCCGCTGTAAATCCAAAACCATACCGTTCCATCCGCAAGCAGCACATATTGTGTTATTGTCCTGTGCCCGACATATCCGCGGCTCCCCCTAAAGGCGATCTGTTTAGGTTTCGCCGGCGGAAGCGAAAACTTTGCATAAGTGCCTTTCGTTATCACAAATGGCTGCTTATCGCCGTATCTTGGCGGCTCTTCTGATAGGTTCTCACACTCTTTTTCTGAATTGTCGCATCGATATAATTTCCCGCTCTCGCCGCGAAAGTGGATCCCGTCAGGACCAACGAATTCGGTTTCAAGTTTTGCGATCTTTTCCGGCAAATAATCAAGCTCTTTTCCGTCGGTTTTTGAATTAGCGACGACGACTTGGACGGCAATAATGTAACCGATCAGAGTGGTTACGAATAAAACGGCGATCGTGGAAAATATAAGGCCAAGCATTACCAGTTTTTTATTATTAGCCATGCTACTTATCCGGATCAGAGTATTCATATATTGGCTTTTCGCAGAAATATAGCCAAAATGATAAACTCTAATTTTGTTTAACTACAGTAATTTACCACAAAATTTTAATTGAGAGGATCAGCTAAAAAGTGATTAATTTTGAATTAACCGAAGAGCACCGAGCTCTGCAAAACACGGTACGTGAATTTGTAGCCGGAGAGGTTGCGCCCCACATCAAGGAGTGGGACGAAAAACAACATTTTGAAAGATCTATTTTCACGAAAATGGGTGAGCTCGGGCTTCTTGGGGTGTGCATACCGGAAGAGTATGGCGGTGCGGGATTTGACTATATTTCGCTCGGTCTGGTTTGTGAGGAGCTTGAGGCCTGTGACACATTCTTGCGGGTCGTAATGTCGGTCCATGCCGGGCTGAATTCCCTGTCGCTGCTGACCTGGGGTACCGAGGAACAGAAGCAAAAATACCTGGTCCCGCAGGCAAAAGGTGAAAAGCTGGCAACGTTTGGGTTGACCGAGCCAAACGCGGGAAGCGACGTTATCGGAATGAGATCATCGGCAAAGCGCGATGGTGACGATTGGATCCTCAACGGTGAAAAAATGTGGATCTCGCTCGGAAATACTGCAGATAACTTTCTTTTCTTTTGCTGGACCGATGAGGAAAAGCGGAAGAAGCGCGATCATTCCGGAATGAGCTGTTTCATCATCGAGCGCTCCATGGAAGGCTTCTCAAGCGGCACTCTACACGGAAAAATGGGGATCCGGGCGGGAGATACGGGCTATTTTACGCTGCAGGATGTGCGTGTTCCGCAGGAAAATATGCTTGGGCTCGAGGGCGAAGGGTTCAAGATAGCGATGTTCTCACTTGAAAATGGACGTTACACAGTTGCGTCAGGGGCAACCGGAGTGATCAAGGCTTCCCGGGACGCTTCGGTCAGCTATGCGAATACAAGAGAGGTACAGGGCCAAACGATCGCAAAATTCCAACTGGTTAAACAGAAAATCGCTGATATGCAGGCTGATTATGAAATGTGCCGTCTGCTGTGGCTCAAAGCCGGCTGGCTAAAGAATGAAGGAAGAACTTCGACAAAGGCGGCGAGTCTGGCAAAGTGGCAAGCGACCATCCGCAGCGAGAAAGCGGCTTCGATGGCGATCGAAATTCATGGGGCTAATGGATATACAAATGATTATCCGGTCGAACGTTATCTAAGAAACTGTAAGGCAGCTGTAATTTACGAAGGTACCCGCGATATCCATACATTAATGCAGGCTGATTGGGCATTAGGGCTTAAGAAGGAGCCAAAAGCGCGGGTTGGCCTTCCTGCATACAAGGCGAAGGAAGCAGCTGGCTAATGCTTGATCAACCCGGAGAAGAAGGGTTGGTCCTTTAGATTCTGAATCAAGATCAAACACCGGGGTTTTCTGAGAGTCCGTTTTCTCGCATAGCCACCTCGTTTGCGAAGTGGTAAAAATGCGAATCGGAATCAAACACTCGGGTTTTCTGAGTCCGTTTTCTCGCATAGCCACCTCGTTTACGAGGTGGTAAAAATGCGAATCCGATACCAGCGCGCTTTTAGCGTGCTTCAAAATTCCAGCTTTAAAGCCTGGATTCCAAGGACGCTAAAGCGCCCTGAGAATCTAAAACTGCAAACCACCCCATAAATAGGGTGGCTACACTAAATAAATGCTGATAAGCGATAGGTGAATTGTGATATAGACAACTCATATTATCGGTTTACTATTTGATGAACCATAGGGCTAAAGGCCTCGCGCCCAGGCTATTTCCCCGATTTTTTTGTCGCCTTTCTGACCGCATCAAAATCCGAACTTTGATTTGTCATTTTCCATTCACCTTTTTCTTTTATAAATTTCCACTGAATTCCGTTTGGATAGGTCTGGGTAGTAACCAGTGCGATCGCGGCGTTACCTGCGATCTTCTCATTGCGAACCGAACACTTGTTTCCAACGGGTTCGTTTGAAAGGTACTCGGTCAAAGACCGCACGCCATCTGCGCGCATATCAGCGTCGAGTTGTCTTAAACTTGCACTTGAATAGATCTTTCTGAGCGAGGACTCATCCCTTTTCTGCATCGCTATGCAATAGGCCTCAACGACCGGTTTTACTGTTTCTGCCTGATTGACCGTTTCTGGGGTCGGCGTTCTTGATGTCCCGGCAGGTACGTTCGAATTGCCTTTCGACTTCTCATTCGATTTATTTGCGGTTACCTCTTTATTTTCCTCAGGCTTTTTGTCTTGTTCTCCGCCCGAACAGCTAAAAAGCAGCGTTGAAGCGGCCAATGCAAATATGAAAAGCAGACTTTGAAATCGCATGAAATCTCCTTAAAATGAGTTAATACATTAAAAATAAAAGAGTATAAGGTAATAAGCCAAAAAAACAAGGATATGATTACCAACAAGATCTACACCACCGAGCTTAGACGTATATTTTTGACCGAGGGTTTACCTGAACCCGTCAGCGCAGCCGATACGCATCTGCAGATTTTTGATAATTACATCCCAAACACCCGAATGCGACTTCGCTCCGTGCGCGTTCCGGAAACGAAACAATGGACGCGAATTCTCGAACACAGATTTCCGTTTGATGAAAATGACCTGACAACGTGGAATGTTTCGCAAATTTATCTCGACGAAGGGGAGCACGCGGTTTTTGCAGTATTTGAGGGAAGGG
>JABDJV010000153.1 GCA_013003295.1 Pyrinomonadaceae bacterium
CAATTGGATTACTAGGTACTCGGTGCTTATCGCTACGGCTACCCGTACCGAAAAGCATACAGCTTCTGTGCGCGCATTTTTTTATGACTCTATCCAGAAAACTCACAGCAGAATTCATTGGGACGGCGGGCCTGCTGGCCGTCGTGGTCGGCTCAGGGATCATGGGCGAAAACCTTGCGAATAGCAATATGGCGATCGCTTTGCTTGCAAACACACTCGCGACGGGTGCCGGGCTGGCTTTCCTGATCTGGAGTTTTATAGATCTATCGGGAGCACACTTTAATCCTGCAGTTACCCTGACGGAAATGGTCCGCGGCGCGATCTCGCCAAAAGACAGTGCTCTCTACATACTCGCTCAGGTCTCCGGAGCCTTTGTTGGCGTTGGACTGGCAAATCTGATGTTCGAACTCCCCGTCTATTCGGCGTCGACAAAAGTAAGAACGGGCGGCTCCCAGTTTTTGGCGGAGATCGTCGCCACTTTTGGATTGATCGCAGTGATCCAATGCGGTATAAGATTCCGCCCGGATAAGATCGCTTTGATGGTTGCCACTTACATTTCGGCGGCCTATTGGTTTACCAGCTCGACGTCTTTTGCAAATCCCGCCGTGACCATCGCACGATCGGCTTCAAACACATTCGCCGGCATTATGCCCGCAAATGTCCCTATGTTTTTGCTGGCAGAGATCATCGGCGCATTCCTGGCGCTTTTCATTTTTACGTGGCTCTTAAAAGAGGAAGGAAAGAAAGATGGCTGATAAGAAAAGCATTTTGGTTCTATGCACCGGAAACTCGGCTCGTAGCCAAATGGCCGAGGGATTGTTAAAACATATATGTCAGGACAGATATGATGTGTATAGCGCCGGGACAAAGCCGAGCATCGTTAGGCCCGAGGCAATAGAAGCCCTTGGCGAACTCGCTCTGGACATTTCGGGCAATCGTTCAAAATCGGTCGATGAGTTTGCCGACAAGGAAATCGATTATGTCCTCACAGTCTGCGACAATGCGAAGGAAAACTGCCCTTATTTCCCGGCCAAAACAAAGCTCGTCCACCATACATTCGAAGACCCCGCCGATATCGAAGGAGATGAAGAAACCCGGCTGGCGGCTTTCAGGAAGGTGCGCGATGAGATCAATAGCTACTTGCCCGAATTTCTCTCGATGATCGAAGGGAAATGATTCTCCGAATTTGATAAGATTATGGCCTGTTCTGATTTCGAAGCTTCACCGGCTTGATTCAAGATCAACATTAAACTTATACAAGGAAAAAAATATGCATACAAAGAGATTCGCGATGGTTCTTATTACACTCCTCCTTTTCAGTGTCGCCGCCTTTGGGCAAGAGGAAAAAAAGAATTTCGTCGGTGTCAAAGGCGGTATTAGTATCCCGCAGCTTAGCGGCGGCGATGACAATATCTTAAGCCGGGATTTCAAATCCCGAGTGGCTCCGAATTTTGGTGCTTTCGTCGAGATCGGCGTGACCGAAAAGTTTTCGGTGCAGCCCGAGGTGAATTTTGCCGGGCAAGGCGGGAAACGAACGGGCGTTCAGCCGATCACCCAGGCTCCTCCGGGTCTGCCGCCGCTGCCTCCGGGCGCCTTCTTCTTTGGCGATTTTGAAAATACGGCAGAATTGAATTATCTGGAAGTGCCGGTTCTCGCAAAATATAAGTTCAGCGCGGAAGAAGACAAACCGAGGGTTTATGTAAACGGCGGAATGTTTTACGGTCGTCTGCTTACGGCCAAAACCAAAACCAGCGGAAGCAGCACAATATTTTTGGATGAAGGCGGTCAGATGCCTTTGCTTCTGCCTCCGGCCGGAACACCGCTGCCCCCGATCGACTTCACCGCCAATACCGACATCAAGAATGACGTCAACAAAAACAACTTTGGAATCACAGGCGGCGGCGGAATCGAATTTCCATTTGGAAAAAACTACCTGGTGATCGATGCGAGAGTCTCGCGCGGGCTCAGGAGTATCCAGAGGGACACCCTGGCAAACGGAAACAGCAAAACGGGAAACCTTGTGATCTCCGTGGGCTACGCCTTTGGTTTGGAATAAAATCTGTGAGGCTGCTCGGCTTTCGGTGTTTTGCGAATGAAAACACCGAGGTTTTCGTTTGCGGAAGCAAACGTGCGGGCAGGGATGCCCGCGCTCCGACACACAAAAAAGGCGCGGACCCAAGTCCACGCCTTTTCTGCTTTAAGGAGAAAAACAACCGATCTGCCGAATTAGTTGCTTTTCATTTGAGAACCCTTGCGCTCTTTGCGCATTGATTTTCGCTTTTCCATCATTTGCTTTCGCTCAGCAAGATTCTTGTCATACTGCTCCTGCTGTTCGGCGGTAAGGATCGAACGGATGGAAGCGTCCATTTGTTTCCGCGCGGCATCGCGCTCAGCTTTCCTTTTGTCCATCATCGTCTTGAGCTCAGCTTCCTGCGCCGAAGTCGCCAATCCGCTTCTCTTAAGACCCATCAATTTGCGCATCTCTTCATTTCCGGCAGATGGTCTGCGCTCTCCGCGCTTGGATTGGAGAAGCGTCTGCATCTGCTGTTTCTGGCTATCGCTTAGAGTAATTCCCCGTAATGCGCTTCTTCCGCCTCTGCGACCGCGGCGATATCCTCTTTTTCCACCTTTTCGGTGCATTCCTCTACGCCCATATTTGCTGCGTTTGCCATCTTTCTTAACCGAATCCGGTTTTTCCGTGGTGGCCGGCGTCTCCTGCCCAAAAGAAACCGTGCTCAGCGCGACGACCGCAAGCGCAATAGTAACAATAGATATAAATTTACGTCCAAAAGTCATAATAAATCTCCCTTCAAATTATAGAAATTTTTGTCTAACTGGGCGTTAGACGCATTTAATACTAAAAAAGTTGAGAAAAATACGCAATAAAATGCGCTTTAAAGATTTAACATTTAATAGTCGTAACGGTAAAATGCGTTCTTGGGCAAAAATAAGGAAAAGAAATAACTAATGAGATTTTTATCAGAAATAAACACGCCGGCTGATCTGCGGCAGTTGAAGGTAGATGATTTACAGGAAGTTGCTGATGAAGTACGGCAGTTTATCCTCGAAACCTGTTCACGGATCGGCGGGCACACGGGCGCATCGCTTGGAGCGGTGGAATTGGCGGTTGCGATGCACTACGCGTTTGATACACCAAATGACAAACTGGTCTGGGACGTCGGACACCAGGCATATGCACATAAGATCCTTACCGGTCGGCGCGACCAGATGAATACGATCAAAAAGTATGGCGGCCTGAGCCCTTTCCTAAAGCGTGACGAATCGGAATACGATACCTTCGGAGCCGGACATGCTTCGACTTCCCTGTCTGCGGCCCTCGGAATGGCGATAGCGCGGGATACGAAAAAAGAAGACTTTCACGTATGTGCGTTGATCGGTGATTCATCCCTCACCGGCGGAATGGCGATGGAAGCGATAAATCAGGCCGGACATTTAAAATCCCCGCTGATCGTGATCCTAAACGACAATGACATGTCGATCGCTCCTGCCGTAGGTGCTTTGACCGGATATCTAAACCGCATCAAAGAGGCACAAAGCTACCAACATATAAAGGAAGAAATTGGCGACACCCTCGAAAGCGTTCCGGGTGTCGGGCACAGTCTCAGAAAGGCTGCCAAGTCATTTAAGGACGCGATCGCGGCGGCTGTCTTGCCCGGTGCGTTGGTAAATGAACTTGGCTTTAAATACATCGGATATGTTGACGGACATAATGTACCGGCAATGGTCAGTGCACTTGAGGAAGCGAAGAAAATTGACGATGGTCCGGTGATCGTCCACGCGCTTACGAAGAAAGGGAAAGGTTATCCATCGCCGGAGGAAAACTATTATGCCTGGCACGCAACCGGGCCATTTGATATTGAAACCGGAAAAGCGATCAAAAATCCCACCAGCAAACCCGCGCCGCCGACCTACACCAAGGTTTTCGGAATGACGATGTGCGAGCTTATGGAAAACGATGAGAAGATCGTCGGTTTGACTGCGGCAATGCCTGACGGAACCGGTATTGACCAGGTTTTGGAGAAATTCCCTGAGCGCTCATTTGATGTCGGTATTGCCGAACAGCATGCGGTTACATTCTGCGCTGGAATGGCGACCGAGGGGTTAAAACCCGTCGCCGCTATTTACTCAACCTTTTTGCAGCGCGGGTTTGACCAGGTCATCCACGACGTAGCTTTGCAAAACCTGGATGTGACTTTTGCCATGGACCGTGCAG